>CAYVXS010000680.1:0-1932 GCA_964454885.1 uncultured Pirellulales bacterium | reverse complement strand
CGTGCAGGAGCGCCGCCAACGCGAATACCTCGCCAGCATCGAGCGGCAGCTCGAATGGAAAACTAATCTGATGTCCTGAGGTATAAAGAAAATAAATATTTAGACAAACGACCGACAGATCTTGGCCTGTTAACTGTGTAAATGGGAAATGTCAGGTAAAGAATAATCCTCGATAATTATATGTAATGATAAAAGATAGCATAGACATTCAGCCTCCTTATGCAAGGAAGAAAAGGATCTTTATTGCTAAACACAAGGACAGACCGGATAGTAATTATATTCAAGAAAGGCATTTTAATCAGAAAGGGCTAATGGAAAGAGAAATCTGGAAGCTGGATAATGGTCAGGAGATTATTGATTTAGATGATGCACAATATATTTCTCAGAAAAACGCTGAGGAACTTCAAATGCAGGCACTTGAACCTTCTGCTTTAATGAAGATGGCTAAACAAATTGAGTATTATGGAGATAAAGGACGGATATGCCTGCTTTATAACAGGAAAATTTATTACAGCTCAATAATTAATGATATAATACCTCCACTTAAAGAAGATTTCGAGCCTGAATATGATATTAGTCAGGATTTTGAGGATTTTGGAAAACGCTAAATCTTTTCTAATGTAGAATTTGAAGATGGTTTTCATACCAGAGGGGTATGGAGAGAGCTTAGATTGTCTTGCAGAGTTAAACATTCAGGCTTCAATGTATTTCTAAAGTGACCGATTCTTTGACTTACACAAAAAGGAATGTGTGCCGACAATTAATCCTCTTCTACCCGCCAGAACTTCTTTTCATTTTCCCAGCTCTTGGAAATCTCCCCGGTTGGTCTTATTACAACTGCTTTACATTCCGTTGTGATTGTCCCGTCTGGTAACAATAATTCTGCCGCTACTTTCATACCTCTATTACCTTTATGCTCAAGCCGGCCGACCGCCTTCATTGGTGTATTTGTTGGTGTCGGCCTTCTATAGGCCAGGTTCAGTCTTAAAGTGACGAACAGGTTGTTAAAATCGCCATCCAGCATAACCGCTCTGCCCGCGGTCTCATCCAGAATAGCGGCGACAATTCCACCATGTGCAATCCCCGGATATCCGTTGAAATGCTCGGGTATGCTAACATCTGCTTCAACCCGGTTTAATTCAGGATTATTATACCATACCATTTTCAGTCCGTGACTATTTTCACGGCCACACATAAAACATGTTCTGGATGTTGGTTGTTTTATCATTGAATCCCCAATTACTATTATATGGATTTACGGTTCACGGTAACATCTTAATATTTTTTAACGATGCTGTCATCTGTTATTCAAATCATTTGGCCGGCTTTCTAAAAAGAAATTAATAAGCGGTATAAATGAGCAGTTCGTTTAGCACTACTCGGTGTCATAGACGATATACACGCTTGAAATTGATATGTCCCGCTCCCATTTTTATGTACCGGTTGTCAGCTATGTCACCTGTATCCATTCTGAGGCGCCATGCAAACTCATATTGGCCTCGTTCGGGGTGATGCCCAGTCCGGGCCCATCCGGTACAGCTGCAAAGCCATCATCGAATAACGGTTTTTCAATACCATCAATAACGCTGTCAAACCAGTCATGCGCTTCCTCAACATAGTGAAATTCAAGGGCAAGAAAATCAGGGATACCCGCAGCGACATGAAGGCTCGCTATAAATGAGAACGGCCCACCGGAGCAGTGTAACGCGGTAAGAATACCCCTCTCATACGCATACATTGCGGCAAGCCTGGGCTCGTGAATCCCTCCGAAAGTGGCCTGATCAGGGTGAAAAAAGTCAATACCATCGATATCGGCCAGTGACATAAGCTCGCTGAGGCGATACATGTCTTCTCCGGTAAGAATCGGCATATCGGTACCGGCTGTGACCTGGGCGAGCTGCTCGGGATACCACCATTGAATAATATCTTCCA
>CAYVXS010000679.1:0-1938 GCA_964454885.1 uncultured Pirellulales bacterium | reverse complement strand
CACTCATTACAAGTCCGGTTGCACGTCGGCCTTTTTTCCATTCCGAATAATCAGCTACATCGGTATATATTGCCCATTGTAAAACGGAAACCGGGCCCACCGAGAACGATGTAATAACCTGAAGGACAAACATCAATCCTATATTTGAGGGTTTCAGAAAATAGAAAAGCCCCGTTGTTAGACCAGCTATACCTAAAAAGCCGGCATAAGTAGCAGCCTTACCGAATATCTTACTGATAAAACTTGTCAAAACAACACCAAGAATTGTAAATAACGTGCCGGTTACCATAAATATGGAAACCATAGGATAATCTCCGAGCAATGGAAGTTTTACATCTTCCATTTTCACGAAATAATCGAAGTAATACATTATAGCGCCGCCGCGAATCACGATATAAATAAGCTGGAAAACACTAGCGAAGCCAATCAGCACCCACGGCAAATTAGTTAACAAATCTTTAATATCCTGAGAGAATGGGGTTTTTTGTCCCTTCGGAGGTTGTACACGCTCTTTGGTCTTGGCAAATGTTATAAACAGCAGAATAACCGCTAACGTCGACAGAATTCCCATTGCCCACTGCCATCCAAAGGGGCTGGTCTTGCTGCCACCGATTTTGATAACCAGCCATACAGTAGCTAACTGAACGAACGTCGTCGCGATAAAAGCCGCGATGAACCGAAATTGTGATAAAACGGTTCGCTCTTCAGAATTAGGTGTCATAACACCCATCAGAGCCGAATATGGCACATTTACAACCGTATATAACATCATCAGCAGAGTGTACGTAATATAAGCGTAAATAAGTCTTCCGGTAGTGCTTATATTAGGAGTTGTAAATGTCAATACGCCCATTATTCCGAATGGTATTGCAAACCAAAGTATGTAAGGTCGGAATTTTCCCCAGCGGGTTTTTGTCCTGTCTGAAATTATTCCCATCATCGGGTCGTTAACCGCATCCCATATTTTGGTTATCAAAAACATTAAACTTACAGAAGCAGGAGAAAGTCCGAACACGTCAGTATAAAAAAATGGAACGAACAAGATAAAGGTTTGAAAGAAGATATTCGACGCCGCATCGCCGAGACTGTAACCTATTTTTTCTCCGATGGAGAGTTTTTGCTGTCCAAGATTCATTCCAGACTCCTTTAGCTTAATAACAGAGAACGGTTTAATACGGCAAAAAACATCACATCAATAAAGTTGAAAGTATGCGTATTGTATTGAATCCCTCAAAATAATCAACATAGATATCCTGTCAGGTAATTTTTTTTTAAGAATACCTGTTTTGACGCATGGTTGTTAATCTGGCAAATAATGCCGTGATAATCAATTCAAAACCAAGGAATAATGCGATGCTCGGCCCTATGGAAAAATCAAGATAATATGCGAATAAAAGACCTGATATGGATGCCGTTATTGTTACTGTCCAGATAATAACCAATTGCAGGCCGAGACGTGAGGTGAAAACGGCCGATATCGTAGCCGGCATTATCAAATAGGCAAAAACAACAACAATACCCCCCATCTGGACCGAAAGAGTAATGATAATTCCCAACAGTAAATAGAAAATAAAATCCCAAAACACCGCTCCGGCTTTTTCGACGTGAATCTGTCGGTAATTATTCGATATGTCGGTTAAAGGCCTGCGAAAAAGAAAGAAACAAAATCCCGCTATCAAAAAGACCACCAGGCCTGAGATAATATCCCACCGGCTCGTCCAGAGCAAACTGCCGGACAGTATTTCCTGTATATGGATATGACCACCCGGCGCGATCCCGACAAGAAAGAGCGCCGCCGCCGCTGCAATTGCATAGGAAATTCCTATGACGGCTTCGAGGGATATTTGAGTGATGGCGATTCGAGCCATGGCATAAAGTGCCGCTATGGAAAAAACCGCCGCCAGCGAGCATACATAAGAAAGTACCGAACCTTCATGT
>CAYVXS010000678.1:0-1939 GCA_964454885.1 uncultured Pirellulales bacterium | reverse complement strand
CAATGTCGATAATGCCCATCGGCTGCAGGGGCATCTTTTCCTGATAGTAGGTGAAATGGACAACAATGTACCTCCGGAATCCACATTCCGCGTGGTCGATGCTCTTATTAAGGCCGAAAAGGACTTCGATTTGCTTGTAGTACCCAACGGCGGGCACGGCTCCGGCGGCCAATACGGCCAGAGGCGACTGCAGGACTTTTTCGTTCGACATCTGATGGGTAAAGAAGTACCGAATAGAAACGCCGAAGTACAAAATCCGGCAAGTCCGTAAGGTAATGTTTTTAATGCCTGTTAGACGAAAATATAGGATTTATGAACAAGAGTCGGTCAATAAGGGTATTCAAAGATAAGGTGTTGTTTCGTAAATCCGGGCCTTGTGTACATTAATCTTGTTTTTTAAGCCCGATATTAGTATATTAGGATAAGATAAATACTTCCTGGTGCTTGTTCGTTTGCCTCAGGAGAATTAATATTAAGTTGAAATGTGATTGTGTGAGAGTGTTCGGTAGCTCGGCAATCACAACGGTTTTGGGCAGCTATAAAACTTCCGACTATTTCCATGATATACGATTTTGAAAACGATACCGGAATGAAAATCATCAAACTGCCGGTAAGTCTCGTTATGGATAACCAGTTAAAGGTAAAATTGACCGGTTGTGTCTTTGACATAAAAAAGTATGCAATACACGACGGTCCGGGCATACGGACTACGGTTTTTTTAAAAGGCTGCCCGCTGCGATGTAAGTGGTGTCATAATCCCGAGAGCTGGAAAATCCATCCGGAGCTTAGCCTTCGCCGGGGCCGCTGTATCGGATGCGGCCGATGTGTCGAGGCATGTTCCCCGGGTGCGATATCCATGGACGATAATCTGCCGGTGACTGATATAGACAAATGCACGATGTGCGGCCGATGTGTTGACGCCTGTTTCACAGGGGCCAGAGAAATAATAGGACAGGAAATGTCGGTAGCCGATGTTATAACGGAAATTGAAAAAGACCGCATCTTTTACGACCAGTCTGGCGGGGGTGCAACATTTTCCGGCGGTGAGCCGCTCATGCAGCCTGAGTTTCTTGCGGCACTTTTGGATCAATGCAGGACGAGAGGCATCCATACCGCCGTTGACACAACGTGTTATGCAGAACCGGATGTTCTCCGGGAAGTTGCAAATAAAGCCGACATGTTCCTGTGTGACGTAAAGCACATGGATAACCGAATGCATAAAGATTATACCGGTGTGGGGAACGAGTTGATACTTAAAAATATCCGGGAGCTTGCTAAAACCGTTGTAAAGATGATAATCCGAATGCCTGTCATTCCCGGTTTTAACGACGACCTAAAGAATCTCGAAATGACGGCCGATTTCGTAAAGTCCCTGGAAAATACTGACAGGATCGATATCCTGCCATACAATCGAGGGGGACTGGAAAAATCGGTGCGTCTTTCTTCGGATTTCGATCTGATGGAGGCGGAAACTCCCGGTGACGATGATATGGAAGCTATAGCGGACGCTTACAGAAAATATGGTTTCGAAGTGAAAATAGGTGGCTGAAATTATGAACAAAAGAGTAACTAAGTTGCGGGAGCAGAGCGTTCGGACGAAACCCTACATCTCGACCGAACGGGCCGAGCTTGTGACGCAGTTTTATCAAAGCGACGTCCCGATGCGCTATTCGGTGCCGGTCTGCCGGGCTTTGGCTTTCAAACACATCATGGAAAATAAAACGATATGCATCAATGACGGCGAGCTTATCGTCGGAGAGCGTGGCCCCGCTCCCAAGGCAACGCCGACATATCCGGAACTGTGCTGTCACGACCTGGAAGACCTGCGAATACTCAATACGCGCCAGAAAACTTCTTTCGATGTCGGTGAAGATGTAATAAAGGTTTACGAGGAAAAGATTATCCCGTTCTGGTCGGGCAAAACAATACGGGACAAAGT
>CAYVXS010000677.1:0-1951 GCA_964454885.1 uncultured Pirellulales bacterium | reverse complement strand
AGATTGACGATGCAGCGTATATGGCGGGTGAAATTTCCGAGTATTTCAAGGATTATGCGATAGCACTTGATTATTATCAACGGGCATATACATGGGACCCCGACACACCCCATCCGGCAAGATTCAGGGCGGCAAGAATTCTGGATAAATATATGCACCGCAATGCTGAGGCGTTGGAGCTTTACAAAAAAGCGGTTGAAATAGAAGGAAGGTATGGCCAGAACAGGGAATGGGTAACTTTCGCCGAAGAACGAATAAACGCCCTGGAAAAAACAGGCATGAGCCAACCTTGATAAACGGCTAATGTTACACTTTTAGAAATGTTATGCGGGCCTGGATATATATCAGGCCCGTTTTTATTATATAATTTGTTCGTTCAGAAGTCTCTCCTTTCCGTTTTACTTATGTCATCGAATTTCGAAAAGAAAATTTCGGATTTTATAAAAGCGAATGAGCTTTTCGAAGATACCTCTAAAGTGCTGCTGGCTGTTTCAGGCGGAGCAGACTCTATAGTGATTCTTCATGTAATGCAGACACTCAAAAAGCAGGGTGTTTTAAAAGCGGATTTATACTGTGCTCATATCAATCACCAGTTAAGAACCGGGCAGGCCGATAAGGATGAGAAATTTGTTGTTGAACAAGTCGCAAAACTTGGATTGAAAGTGACAACGAGGCGGATTGATGTCCGGAAGTTTGCCGAAAAGAATAAAATGTCGATAGAAACCGCCGCCCGAAAATTACGCATAGAAAATCTCCTTAACATTGCAGAAGAAAACGGCTGTACTCACATAGTCACTGGACATCAAAAGGATGACAATGCAGAGACAATTCTGCATCGTTTGCTTCGCGGCACGGGCTTTCGAGGTCTTGCCGGAATTTGGCCGGTGCGAACATTCGATGGAAATATCCGGTTTGTCAGACCGTTACTTTGCGTCACACGTGATGAGATTGTTAACTATTTGCAAGAAAATAAGTTACAATGGCGCGAAGATGAGACAAACATCGATTGCCGATACACTCGAAACTATATCCGGCATAAATTGTTTCCGACATTACAAAAGGATTTCAACGATTCGATTGTAGAGCAACTATACGAGTTATCTGGTGCAGCCCGAAGGTTCTATGAGGTTATTTGTAGCCATGCGGATAAAATCTGGACGAAAATTGCAGATTGTACGGATGAAAAAGTCACCCTGAAATTGGAGATTTTTTCCGAACAATCTCCTTCGGTCAAAATTGAATTGGTCCGTAGATGTTTAGCCTCCGTCGGATGTGGAGAGAGATATGTTACGCAACAGCATTATCAAATTATTCTGCAGTTGGCACAAGACAATGTTACCGGTAGAAAAATGACATTGCCGGATGGATTTCTTGTCCGTCGCGATTACAATTATTTGGTTTTTTCCAAGTATAGCAGGGTGGGGCTCTTGTCACGGCGCAGGCCACTGCCGAAGCCGGATGCCCCACCAATACCGTATCAACCAACAAAGGTCGAGCCTGTAATTATAAAAATTCCCGGCAAAACGCAGTTTGGGGAGAGATTCATCGAAGCTGAGGTTAAAAAATCGAATGATAACACATATTTAGCCCCGCAATTTATTGCGGGATCACCTTTCCGATTCAAAGAAAGTTTTGACCTGAACAAAGTTAAGCCGCCGCTATGTGTCCGTTTAAAACAACCCGGTGACAGGTTTATTCCTTTAGGTCAAAAAGAGGAAACGAAAATCGGTAAATTTCTAACCGCTCAAAAAGTGCCGCATGATATTCGGCAAAAAGTTCTTGTTATCGCCGATACGGAAAAAATCATCTGGCTTTGGCCGATTCGTATAGGCGAACGAGCAAAAATTACCGACGGAACCAATAATGTCCTTCAGTTGAAAATAAGTGATTCCAAAACAAAAGAATAAAAAAGGAAGCTCATATCTTAAGAAATTGAAGGATAATCCACATA
>CAYVXS010000676.1:1695-1954 GCA_964454885.1 uncultured Pirellulales bacterium | reverse complement strand
TATAGCTTATATTGTTAATGCTGACAGAAAACATGACGCCGTCCATGTCAGGCATTACTAAATCGATTGTGTAAGCAAATTCATTGGCATTAGTGATTGGCTCTCCCTCCCTATACCATTGAATGGTATAGGGAGGTGTGCTTTGAACGGCCACCTGGAACGTAACAGACTGGTACTCCATGACTGTCTGACTGGCGGGTTGCTCGATGAAAATAATCGGCTGCTGCTCGGGAATCTCCTCAACCTTCATGGCACCGAG
>CAYVXS010000676.1:0-1685 GCA_964454885.1 uncultured Pirellulales bacterium | reverse complement strand
AAGTGATATCCATTGTTGTTGTTAGCGGTCGGGGCCAAACTAATAGTTATTTCTCCCATCGCGTCTGGTGTGATTCCCTCGGCGGTCACGACGTTATCTATGTTGTTAGCTGGATCGAACATCACGAAAGTTGTGTTTTCTCCCGTGACAGTGTAGCCTGTTTCGCGTATGTCACCAACTCCAAGCCGAGATGCATAGAATGTGAAGTTATATACACGTTCCAGATTGAGCCCGGACAATTTAAAGCTGGGTGCCACGTTTGTCAGTCCTCCCCAAGTTTCAGTGTTGCCATAGAGGGAGTCTCGTGTGGCGTTGGGTGCGAAAACAACCGATTCGAGGGTGCCGTTCGTGTTCGGACCGCTGCCATTGAACGGGCTCAGGATCTCAAGGCCAATCATCGTTGGGACGTTCAGGGTATTAACCAAGCCGGGTAATTGCCCTCCTGCTATACCACCAACTGCTTCGGTTACATTGTTCCAGAAGTTCAGAGGATCGTCCGGATTTGAGCCATTCTGAGTGGTTGTACTTGATGAGCCGAAATCCAATAGCAAGGTCTGCACCTTAGGCATAGCCCATGCATCAAGTGCGGGCTCTATTATTGATTGCCACAGTTCATAGCCAGCCGCATTCATGTGGAGCATGTCGCTGACGAATAGTTCCGAACGAGGTTGACCGTTCTCGTCCAACATTGGTGTGAAAATGTCAATGAACCACAGGTGGGAGTTGTTCGAGACGAGTTCCTCCAGACGAGCATTTAACTGCCGTGTGACTTCCAGGTACCGACTGCGACTAGGGCTTGGTTTAGTCGCAATGAATGCTACGTCGGCATCGGGCAACTGTTTTTCAACGAGAGCCAGGAATTCAACATAGTCACCATAAACCTCGTCCACAGATTTGCCGGCTGCCAAGTCGTTATCCCCTTCGTAGACCAGGATAATCGCAGGATCGTATGGGGCTACGATGCGGTCGAAATAGTACAGCACATCGCTCATCTGCGAGCCGCCAAAACCACGATTCATGATAGGATAGTGTGGAAAATCACCAGCCAGGTCGGGCCAGACGCGGATACTGGAGGAGCCCACGAAAAGGACCGGATTTGCCGGCGGCGGACTGGCAAGATCGGCCTGCTCGAAGGCGCGAATCTCGGATTCAAAACCTTGAGCCAGTAATACAGTAGATAAGAAACCTAAGACACATAGTGCCAACAACAAATGGATTCTGCTTTTAAACATGTTTGTTTGCTCATCCTCCAACATATAAGTGGGAAAAATCAACAATATGCGATATCAAACCACATAAGAAAACATATCAAATATTATAGCACAGATTCCTTTGTTTCTAATAGGTCATTCACAACGAAAGAGAAAATATTTTACGAGCAGCAAAGATCGAGATATTGTCGCTATATTGAATCGTAAACCGCTTTTCTGTTTTCTTCGGGTATCTTCACTTCGTTAAAAAAGGTCATCCCCATGAATCGATCATTTATCTTAAAATATTCCTTGCCCCATTTAATAATGTTCTTAACGTATTCCGGTCCCTTGGGTGGCAGTTCATAATGTCGCGGCATATCACGCCTGATCGTCGTGTGCAGATAAAATTTCAGCGGAGCCAAATGATCAATCACTTGCTCAATCATTTCTGGTTCTTTATCCCGATTCCTTCCTTCGCAATACGGCATAACG
>CAYVXS010000675.1:0-1955 GCA_964454885.1 uncultured Pirellulales bacterium | reverse complement strand
ACTTGTCACAGCGGAGGAATCGAGCCCGCCGCTCAGATAACAACCAACAGGAACATCGGCCCGAAGGCGAATCCGAACCGCATCCAGTAAAAGCTCCCGGATTTGCCCGCAGATTTCCTCCGGGGCCGTATCGAGTTGATCCGAACTCGAATATAAGGGAATGTCCCAATATTTTTTAAGAGCAACTTTGCCGCCGGATATCTTCATATAATGGCCCGGAGGTAATTCGTATATGTTTTTGAAAACTGTTCTCGGGCTCAGGGTTGTCCAGAATGTGAAAATCTGGTCCATAGCGACAGGGTCGATTTCCCGTGAGACTTCCTTCTTCGCAAATATCGCTTTAATTTCGGAAGCAAAAATAAAAGTATTATTCACAATGGTATAATACAAAGGTCGAATACCGACTCTGTCACGGGCGAGGAACAGATGCTTGTTTTTCACATCCCATATCGCCAGTGCAAATTGACCGTTCATCCGGTTTAAACAATCCACACCGTATTCTTCATAAAGATGAAGTATTACTTCCGTATCCGAATCCGTATAGAAACGATGACCTTTTTGTTGTAGCTGACAGCGTAATTCCGGATAATTATAAGTCTCGCCGTTGTAAACAATCCAGAGGGTCCTGTCTTCGTTGTGAACGGGCTGGGTACCGCCGGGCAGGTCGATTATACTCAGCCGGGCACTTCCAAGGCCGACCCGGTCATCGAGATAACAACCGGATTCGTCCGGACCCCGATGATAAAGAGCCCCCACCATACTTCTTAAAGTATTCAGGCTAACGCCATCGGAGCCAATCATATTAAATATCCCGGCAATACCACACATGCCTCAATCCTTTATATACGGCTATCCGCCGCTCACCTCCGAGATACAATCCAAGTCGTCGCTTTGCCTTTTACTCTGCACGAAGCCGGATATTTTTCGGAGCGTGTCAAAATTTTCGGGGATTAATTCTCTATCCGAAACCTCGACCCCGAACTTTTCCTCTACAAATGTAATAAGCTCAAGAAAACCCGTCGAGTCAAGAATGCCGCTTTCCTGGAAGGATAAATCCTCATCGATTTTCTCGCCGTTATCGAATAGTATTTTATCAACGATGTAGTTATGAATCTCCTGCTGAACATTGTTCATTAAAAATCCCTTTTCTGCCCCATACTTACACTTTCATACTCATCGGCAGGCTGTCTGCGCCGTCCGACCGCAACGATATCGAATTCTTTCCGCTTACCCTCTGCAATAGTTTCTAATCCCATGTATCTATGCATTCGCTCGGTCCGCTCCGCAATCGCCCCCATAGTTGTGAACTTAGAATTCTCGCACAACCACTTAAGTTTTTTCATGGTGCTTCGAAGATTAACATAGCATTTGAATTTCCTCCACGATCCGAGAGGCAATCGCGGATGGTCCGGATCAATCTCTCTCGGATGCACATATAAAATCAGTGGTTGTTCTTTACTGCGCAACTGTTTTACCCCCCACCTTATCGCCCACATAGGCGAGAGCCGCAGATATCCTCCTCCAAACAGACAGAGTCTGTAATTCAGTAATCTAACCGTAGATACCGGGAGTTCAATAAGCGGTCCGGACTTAGTCTTTACAATATGCGGCTGAGGTTCTGCACCGGTAAGACCGCCGTGCCCGTGACGAGTCGGAAAGACACTCGCATCATATTTGAATCCCGCTGCCGCCACGATGTCAAAGACCCACCTGCTCTCGTTTTTGACTCCGAAACCCGCAGACCTGAAACCGGCTACTTCCTCTCCCGTAATATCTTCCAAAACCATCTTGGAGCGTACAACATCTTCTTTAAAAACCTCAGGACCGACTTCGCAGGCCAGCACATGACTGTACCCGTGCGAGCCTATCTCGTGACCCGCCCGTCGACATGTGCGAACAAGCTGCGGCATTCTCTCCGCCATCCAGCCCAGACAGAAAAATGTGGCCCGAGTGCC
>CAYVXS010000674.1:0-1955 GCA_964454885.1 uncultured Pirellulales bacterium | reverse complement strand
ACTGCGATTTGCTGCAAATTCCGTGGATCTGCGTTGTCGGCGAAAAAGGTTCTCAACGTGCCTCGGCACGCTTCCGAGCCTTTTCCACCTCCGGCCTTGACCACGAAATTTTCACTCAATCTCGTCACAAAACAGGTTTGGGGATGAATTCTAGTAAATAAAAAACTTAGAATTACCGGGACATGTCTGCGCAAAATTGGTATAAAAATTGCACTTAAAAAATGAATTAGTAGCTTTCCAGTCTCTTATTTTTGATAGAAGTTTTTTTACAAAATGCGAACAATTTAGAGGTGAAAATCGTAAAGATTACTCCAGCAGCTTGATATTGTAAGAATATCAGCAAAAGAAACAACTTAATGCGAACAGTTCTTACGCAGTTGAAATTCAAAAGGAGAATTTCGTTATGGCTACAGATGTGAAGCAGATCGGAAATTTAGTCCAGGAAAAAAGCGAATTCGTACGGTCGCTGTTCGGCGAAATTGATAAAGTCATCGTCGGCCAGCGTTATATGCTCGAGCGAATGCTTATAGGACTGTTGGCCAACGGACATATCCTGCTCGAAGGAGTGCCCGGCCTGGCCAAAACTATGGCAGTGACAATCCTGTCACGTGCAATCGATGCGGACTTTAGAAGAATACAATTTACGCCGGACCTCTTGCCGGCCGACTTGATAGGCACCCAGATTTATCGCCAGTCGGACGGTCAGTTTTACACCCGCAAGGGGCCGATTTTTGCCAATATCATATTAGCCGACGAAATAAACCGTGCACCGGCCAAAGTCCAGAGCGCCCTGCTGGAGGCCATGCAGGAAAGACAGGTCTCCATCGGCGACGAAACATTTCCGCTGCCCAGCCCTTTTTTAGTTTTGGCGACGCAAAATCCCATCGAGCAGGAAGGAACATATCCGCTGCCGGAGGCCCAGCTTGACAGGTTTATGCTCAAGCTTAAGGTCGATTACCCGAATAAAAAAGAGGAGAGGGAAATCTTGGAAAGGATGGCCGTCACGGACAAAAAATTCGATATTCATCCCGTCATTAAGCCTCAAAACATCTCGGAAGTAAGGGCCGTAGTGGATGAAATTTATATCGACGAAAAGATTAAAGACTACATCGTTGACGTCGTTTGCGCCACGAGGGAGCCGGCTAAATACGGCATAGAAATGGGCAATTTTATCAGTTACGGGGCTTCGCCGCGAGCAACGATATACCTTGCAGTTGCCGCCAAAGCCCATGCGTTTATCCAGCAAAGGGGGTATGTCACCCCGCAGGACGTAAAGAGTATCGGCCCCGACGTTCTGCGGCACAGGGTCATCGTCAGCTACGAAGCCGAAGCGGAAGACAAAACAAGTGAAGACATTATCAAGACGATTTTCGACAACATCGAAGTGCCGTAGGCAACGACTGTTTGACTTTCTTTGAAATGCTATGATACCAAAGGAATTAATAGACAAAATCAGGCAGATTCAAATTTACACGTCCCGGGCGGTCAACGCCAGCTTCGCCGGACAATATGAGAGCGTTTTCAAAGGCCGGGGCATGCAGTTCGACGAAGTCCGGGAATACATGCCGGGGGACGACATCAGAACAATCGACTGGAACGTCACCGCCCGTACAGGTAAGGCGCATATCAAGCGTTTCGTAGAAGAGCGAGAGTTGACGGTGATATTCGCCGTAGATTTAAGCGCTTCCGGTGACTTCGGCACGGTCAACAAGGCCAAGAACGAGCTTGCCGCTGAGTTTTGCGCGGTCCTGGCTTTCGCCGCGGCCAAGAATAATGACAAAGTAGGACTACTCATTTTCACGGACCAGGTCGAGCTGTACATCCCGGCCAAGAAAGGGATAAGTCACATGCTCCGGCTGGTTCGCGAGCTTCTGTATTTCAAGATGCCGAAAAGAAAAACTGACATCGGCCAGGCGCTGGATTATCTCGGCAGGGTCGTCAGGAAAAGAGCGACT
>CAYVXS010000673.1:0-1956 GCA_964454885.1 uncultured Pirellulales bacterium | reverse complement strand
AAGGACAGTCCGGTATTCTGCCGGTATGGGCATGGAAGCCACCGGCGATGTCACCGCCACCATTATTGCTTGCGCGGCCGCGGCCTGGTTTGTCGCCAGCGCCGGTATACTCATCGCTATTAATGTCTAGATTTAAAATACGCTGTTGTTCTGTTTTTCATGTCCGGCGCCTCCAATACAGAATTGTCCTGTGACAGCAGTATGAAACACGTTGTTTTACCAGCTTAACCTCAGGAGAATTGATGGAGCCACCCGAGGCAGGAGTTAGAGTTCCACGATAGTTGGGAAAATAATGGCTATCTTGCCTATTAAACAAAATCAATAAAACAAAGGGGGTATGTATCATGGCAGCAACATTTGAACTCTATGTGGACAAAGCAGGCGAATACCGATGGAGACTCGTCCATCAGAACGGCAATATCATTGCCGACTCAGGTGAAGGCTACACGACCAAGGATAATGCGGTCAACGGGCTCGAATCCGTCAAGGAAAATGCCCCTGACGCACCGGTCGAAGACAAGACCTAGTTATATTTAAATCAGGGATATTCACGTCAAACCAGTAATGGTCACCCGGGGCCGGATTTAGAGATCCTAATTGCGTCCTCCAGGTGATTGTTTAAAGATAGCCTTACCATTCTTTCAGACAGGTCTGGGATTGCCGCCGGTTTGCTTCTCTGATGCGTGTGCAGTTATGCCTCGTGCATCGATAATTTGAGATTTATGAGCGGACCGGTGGTGATGTCCTTTCAGTTCAATATTCCTTTTTCCAGAGGTTCACCTGTATAGCGCCGGTGAATTTTGTTTGTCGTAACAGAGTCATTCCTTTTTTCAACACATTTGTATTCAGCGCCGGTAAAACACGCCCGGTATCAGACATATTTATACATATTTTTCTTCATCCTGCATTTATGTGCAGTACGTAAGTTAAGTATATCTACCTCATCTTCACTGATGCACCAGAATATCACTTCTAGCCCCAAAGCTCCCATTGACCTAAGTTATATTAGGACTACTAGTAGTGCGCGCGGAATATAATAAGTAATATTACTTAATTCACAGGAGAATATCATGACTGAACGGGAAATGGTTATTCTGGAACATGATGTGATTGAAAGGGTCGATATGAACCGCGGCGACCTCAGCAGGTCTGAGTTCATCAGTTTCTGTATCGATAACCTGCTCGATGAAGCTCTATCCGGAGGCGCCAAGATAAAAGGCGAAAAAACCATCGATTCCCGGTATGTGGGCGAAGAAGTGATGAGCGCCTATACTACCACCGTGGACTTCGAGCAGCTAAAACACGACCTGAAGGACATCATGAACGTGTTCCTGGAAATCGTCCTCAACCTCGGTCTGGAATTTGACCGGAGTCAGGGGAAAGATATCGATGACCTGGAACATCTTAAGTCCAGAATTCACAAAATTTTCGGAGAATCATAGCCGTTCCGATAATGCCGCCGGCTCTAACTATCTGAAACCTTGAGAATACCCGAAATCTCGCAGGTTAAATGCCGGCGATATTATGTACGGAGTACAGGCTATAAAAATAATCGACTGGGATATATTTGATGGAGTTTCTTAAAGGCTCTCCGGTAATACAACAAATCATATGGTTTGTTTTAATACTACTGTTTTCCGCATTAATTGCCTGGGTAGTACTTATACTAATGCGTCTTGCCCAGCGTTTCTTTCAAAATCGCAAAGAAAATTCGATTATTTCCAAATTCATCGGCAGCCTGGTTAAACCTGTATTTATCCTCATACTGGTGATGGGGCTGATTATTGGTCTCGGTTCGTTTTCTTTCCTGGCACAGTTTCAGGGGCTTTTAAGGCAGGTACGTATCACCATCATCGTCATTTTCGCCATCTACGGATTGACACGCGTCCTGAGCGTAGCGCTCGACTGGTACATGTCTTCAGGGGCATTCCAGAGAGCGGCAGCAATCGACGAGGG
>CAYVXS010000672.1:0-1956 GCA_964454885.1 uncultured Pirellulales bacterium | reverse complement strand
GTTATGCCTTTCGCTGCTTTGCTTTTGTGGGGTAGATGGATGCTGATGCTTGTTATTCCGTTCTCGTTCTTTGCAGCTAATGGTCTGTGGAGGGTCACGAAGAGTCTCGAAGGTGTATCTGTTTCAAGGTTTTTGGGTTGGTTTAAGGTCACAAAGAAGTTGGGGATTGGCTTGTTTCTAGTGTCTGTGATTGTTGGTGGATTGTTTATGGTTTGGCCTTTGGTTGATGGGCGGTATGGCGTGATTGGCTGGGGTGGTACTTTCAAGTATGTTCCTTCTACGATGCAGTGTAGTTCGGTTCCGCTTCGAGACACCGAAGGTGTAATCGAAGCTTACGAATGGTTGAACACTAACATGGATGGAGACTCTTCGTTGCTAGTTCATGACGTTTTTGATTTTTGGACTCTATTGTATCTGGATCAGAGTCATAGGGGAATTATTTTTGATAGTGATCTTGAAGCTGCATCGAATAGTGCCGTTGATGAAGGTTTTAGTTCAGCCTATTTTGTTTGGTGGAATCAGGATATTGGCTGGTACAAGTTACGGTTGTCAAGTGATTGGGTTTCGGTTCAAGATTATGGCAGAATTTCGGTATACAAGATCGTTTAGAGTTGTGATTGGTTAGTTGACTTTGCTAAAACAAGTTAATGATCAAATTGGTTTAGATAAGGCTAAGCGTTTGGTTGTTGCTGGTATTCCCGCGTTTAATGAGGAGCGAACTATAGCGAAGCTTGTTTTGGAGGCTCAGAAGCATGTTGATGTTGTTTTGGTTTGTGATGATGGATCCACTGATTGTACTGCTGAGATTGCTGAACGAATGGGAGCGGATGTGATACGTCATGAAAGGAATATGGGTTATGGTGCAGCTACGAAGAGTCTCTTTAGTATGGCTAGGGATTTGAATGCGGATGTTCTGGTTACATTTGATGGAGACGGACAACATGACCCAAATGCGATTCCGCATCTTATTGAGCCAGTTTTGGAGAATAAGACGGATATTGTTTTAGGGTCACGTTTCTTGAGCTCGAAAAAGAATGGTGTTCCCCGTTACAGAGGTTGGGGAATAAAAATGATTACTAAATTGACTGGTGCTGCTTCCAATCATAAGTTGCATGATGCTCAATGTGGCTTTAGGGTGTTTGGACGTAAGGCTATTTCTGAGTTAAACTTGGTTGAGAATGGTATGGGTGCAAGTGTAGAGCTTGTGATGAAAGCAGAGAAACAAGGGTTAACTGTTACTGAAGTTTCAACAGAATGTAAGTATAAAGATTTGGAGAGAACTTCAACTCAGAATAGTCTAGGACATGGAGCAAGCGTCTTGATGTCAATTGTTCGTTTGGTGGTCGAAGAAAGACCACTTTTATTGCTTGGTGGACCTGGATTAATTTTTCTTTTTGCTGGAATGGGTTTCGGAGTATGGATGCTGCAAAACTACGCAGTAACCCATCAGATAACAACGAATATTGCGTTGGCGACTATAGCATTTGTTCTCATCGGAATGTTCACTCTTTTCACTGCAATAACCCTCTACGCTATTTCTAGGCAATCACAAAAAAACGGGAACTAAATCTACTTTATCTACGGATTATAATGAATTATGTTAGAAATCGTTGTTCATGAGATATGCGGTAAATGTCCAGTTCATAAGGTTGGAGACAAGATAATAGTCGATGATCCTAAGATAGTGTTGGAGTCAACAGATGCGTTGTGTACTCATGCTCTTTCTTCTCTGCTGCATTATGTCCTAATTCTAGATTCAGGCGCTGATCCAGTGCGATTAGGGCTAACAAAAGCTGATGATCGAGAATGTGCTTACATTCAATGTGTTGATCCTGGAGCGCCGTACACTGATGGCGGTACTGTAATTTTCAGAATCAGAAGAATAGACAAGGAAAAAGTTTCTGATTGAAGATTGCAATTGTTTTAGGTACTCGTCCAGAGATAATTAAGATGTCC
>CAYVXS010000671.1:0-1958 GCA_964454885.1 uncultured Pirellulales bacterium | reverse complement strand
TCTTTAAATGATTCAGTACGTTAATCCGTTAATTATTGGTATTACTACTATTTTGGTAGGATATATGTTTGCAAATTTTTTCAACTTCGGATTATTTTATGTGAAAAAGCGATAACGGGCTGAAAGCAAAGAACTTACAGCCCTGTGAGTCGTATCGTTTTGCAATTAGTCTCAATGTGAGTAATTATAATCTATCCAATCTTATCTCCACTGTATACTTTTAATTCAATCCAATTCTAATTACACTGGGAGGAGATTACATTGGACCAGTCACTCTCTAACGCAGGATTTTCATAATAGACCGTCCAGTCATGCAGCGACGGCGTTATATGCCTTTGAGTAGTTGTCAGATTCGCCCTTAATCTGATTGTATTTTGAGTAATACGACTTATATCGGCTCCGTTTGGAATATTAGAATATCCCGGAATCGGGGTTGTACCATCTGCCGGGAGCACATCCACAGTCAGACTCGTCCCTTCCGGTATATTAGCATCGTAGTTCAAAACATCCCATTTTTGATCGACGTTAATACTCATAGGAGTTGATATGATGCTGCCGGGCGGTACCTCATCGGGTATCGTTCTATAAGTGCGTAAGTTGTCGAAGAAGATATAGGCATCAAACCATCCGTAAAATTCGCTCTTTACCTTAAAAGACAATTCCTGGGGACCATTATAAGATGAGACATCAACGATCTGATCATAGAAAGCATGTATGTCATTGAGATCTTCAACACCACATCTAAACCAAACAGGGATACCTTCAACTTCGACCGATATAAAAGTTAAATCTCCATAACCATAATTTGCATAATCGAACATCAGGGTATCCACTCCCGTTAAGTCAACAGTCTGATAAATCCGGACATTATGATCATAGTAGGACAAACTCCCATGATCGAACACGACACCAAGTGACCAGTTTCCATCGGAGGCCCAGGCATTCTCTTGAGAGAATGCACACACATCCATATATCCATACCAGGAGATCGTCCAACCAATTCCTAATTCGAAGCTTGGATCGGCAATAACATTAACTTTCATATCTGGTCCGCCAATACTATCGGCAACGGGAAGCTCAACTTTACCATCCTCTGTGACAACCACATCAGTAAGTATATCATTTTCAAAATCGGAGCGTGTAGTTTGAAACCACCTCATCAGAGGCCTAGTCTTGACCCGATACCAATATTCCTGTTGTGGATCTAATCCAGTGAACATATAGCTGTCATCCGATATCCATCCGCTTTGGGCTATTATATTACTAAAACCCGAGTTTGTGGCACATTGAGCGAAATAACTGACATCAGTTAAACCTGCAATCAATGACCATGAATTCACAGATCCCGATTCCAGGTAATTCAGCCCGTGATCTGTGATTATAAGCGCCCATCTTCCACGGATATTGTGCCCTACCAGGTCGTTAAGGTTTCCTTCCGGGCGAAAAGCCCCCGAGAAAGGTCCCGAACCTTCAGTGATTGAAAGCGGCGCGTCACTATCAAGAATCGTATTAATAAAATCCTGAGAAGAATCTCCAACACCGGAAAAAAGTTCTATTCGACTCATATCAGGCGAGACAAGATAGACCTGCAGCTCCGAGTCATATCCGTGTTCTATATCAAGCATGACGTCTAAATCCCGGATAATGTTAGGATCATCGATATCAAGAATATATCTTTTAGTCCCTAGAAAAGGGATGCTCCCGCCATATTCCGATTGAAATTCCCGTGTGATAAGGGGTATATCCCATGTGACTTTGTTACATAATCCGCCGGGGACAGTTCGTTCACTATGAATGACCGGCGGCTCCAAAGATTCGTAAGGCTTTTTTTCGATAATTATACACCATGAGTTCAATGTACCGGTATCCGGATCCGCAGTATCCGTCACCTGGAGTTTCCATGTCCCTGTCATGCTCTTGCCGTAGAACATGCTGAGATTTCCCTCGGGTTTGTAAGC
>CAYVXS010000670.1:0-1962 GCA_964454885.1 uncultured Pirellulales bacterium | reverse complement strand
ATTTACATTTTACAATAGCTTCTTCATACCGACCCTCGGCAATATCGTTATTTGAAGCACGCCTGAGCAGAAAAGCACACCGACGAATTGAACTCAGTCGTGTGATCCTGGTACTCCCGTACCAGTCTGCTAAGAACGGTAAGCGGCATTTCCCAAACTGCGATGCTTCTACAAGTTTGTCAATAAGCCATTGGTATCCCTCAATCCAAGCAGCAATTTCAGGGTAGTCCTTCTTTAACCATGGATAGCATAAAGTCAGGCCGTCATCATTTACGTCGATAAATTCAGGAACATTACTTAAAGATACAACATTCGGATCCTCCAGAAGCTGATTATATATAATTGCGGCGTTTTCGGAATCGGGGATTGCGCGGGCGGCCTCGATGGCGGCGAGGCGTTCTTCGATGCTCGGACTGTTCTTAAAAAGGTAAAAAAAGACGGCCGAAATGATTACAATGACGATTATTACAGCAAGCCATGCACGTTTGTTACCTTTGCTGTTTTTGTTTTCTTCAGACATCTCTTTAGCCCTCTGAATGCCCCTAAAATATAAACGCTCCGGTGGATGGTTTTCTTCAACTTTTCTTAATCTATACGGAAATAACAGCAAAATCTATAATCGCTTTTTAATTACATTTCTGATTTTATTACAAAAAGCGATGCCCGGAAAGTACATATTTGAAGATTGCATACGATTTTAGCTCTCAAATTTCAAGCATTTCTGTGTGAAATCCGGGATTGACAAATTCCTAAGCTCGTGATACCTTAAATCCTGTGAAAGAAGAATAAGACGACTCTTTGGGCACCATTATGAGAATCAAATACTTTCCTGATACAGATACGGCATTGATGGAGTTTTCGGCGTTGAAAGTTGCCGAAACGAAAGAAATCAACGAAAACATTTATGTCGATCTGGATGCATCTGGCAATCTGGTTGCAATGACTATTGAGCATGCAAGACAACAGGCAAGTCTACCCTCCCTTTCTTATGAACAAATAGGTGAACAAACACCTGACAAACCACCCAAGCGAATGACTGGCAGCTAACGTTGATTTTTGTCGTTCCAGAAAAACCGGATCATATATCCAGTTTTTCTCGTATGTGACCCAATAGTTTGTCGGTCGTGATTCTTATCTGTTCCATCGAGTCGCGGTCACGGACGGTGACGGTATTGTCTTCGAATGTCTGGCCGTCGACGGTGACACAGAACGGAGTCCCGGCCTCGTCCTGGCGGCGGTAGCGTCTGCCGACCGCACCTTTTTCGTCGTAGAAGCAGTTGAAATACTTTTTCATATCATCATAGATTTTCCGGGCAATCTCCGGCATGCCGTCCTTTTTGACTAATGGAAAAACAGCGACCTTAACGGGCGCAAGGGCCGGATGGAACCGAAGCAGGTTTCTCGTCTCGCCGCGAACCTCCTCTTCGTCATATGCATCGACCAAAAAGGCAAGGGCGCTTCTATCGATGCCGGCGCTCGGCTCGATGACATAAGGAATATAACGCAGTTTCTTTTCGTCGTCGAAATAAGACAGCGGCCCTTTGTTGTAATCCTCGGACTCCGAAGCCAGCTCGACCTTCGAAAGGTCCCGGTCATTCTCGAACCACCTGTTGAGTGTCCTCATGCCGCGCTGGTGCTGCCGCAGGTCGTAGTCCGTACGATTGGCGATGCCCTCCAGCTCCTGCCAGTCGCCGCTGCCGAACGGGAACTTATACTCGACGTCGACACAGCCCTTGGCGTAATGAGCCAGCTCATCGGGGTCATGCTCGCGGAAACGAAGGTTCTCTTTTTTCAGACCTAAATTCAGATACCAGTCGAACCGAGCCTCTTTCCAGTGCTCGAACCACTTATCGTCCGTGCCCGGCTCGCAGAAAAACTCGAGTTCGGCCTGCTCGAACTCCCGCGTGCGGAAGATAAACGCCTTGGTTGTCACCTCATTGCGGAAGCTCTTACCTATCTGGG
>CAYVXS010000669.1:0-1963 GCA_964454885.1 uncultured Pirellulales bacterium | reverse complement strand
ATTGTAACAATTGAATAGATTGTGTCGTTTGCTTCGTAACTGCAGGCAAGCTCAGTGCCGTCACATTTGTCGTAAACCGCCAGTGTGGTATCGAAGCTGCTGCCCCAGAGACTGATTGTGACCAGTTCGGATTGCTCTGGAGTAAAGATGTGCCATGTGTCCCTGTCATCGGACAGGCCGCAACTGCTTGTTATTGTCCCCGTGGCCTGATGCGTGCTGCCCTTGTACATGCCTTTTTGAACTTCTCTGGCATTTATACATTCGTCGTTGTCAGGCACAAGCGGTGGCTCGATGGACAAAACATAATCTCCGGTCATATTCTGAATTGCCGCTACGCGGATATAATAAGTAACACCGGCCTGGACCGGCATCGTAATTTCGGACTGGGGGGAATTATTTGCATTATCATTACAGGCAAGCTCAGTTCCGTCACAGGCGTCGTAAATCGCCAGAGTGGTATTAAGGCAGCTATCCAGAAGACTAAAGGATAACAGGCCGGATTGTACAGGGGTAAAGACATGCCACACATCACGGTAGTCCGTGTCATAACAACTGCTCGTTGATTCTCCGGTCGCGCCGTTTGTGCTCCCGTAATATGGGATACCTGCATATACTTCGATGGCATTGGTACAATCGTCGTGCGGAGGTGGAAAGTAGATATTGAGTATATAGTCGCCGGTCTGATGATTTTGCCCGGCTATCCGAAGCAGATACGGCGTACCGGCTTTGACCTCCATGATAACTTCGGACTGGACTTCAGTGGCGTCGTTGTTACATGCAAGTTCCGTACCGCCGCATTGGTCGTAAACCGCCAGCGTTGTATTGAAACTGCTGCCTATAAGGCTGATTATTGCAGTGCCGGATTGCGTTGGTGTAAATATGTGCCAGAGGTCTTTGTCATCAGAGCTGCTACAGCCGCTTGTACTATTGCCTGTTGCACCGATTGTGCTGCCGAGATATGGAAATCCCGCCCTGACTTCAATCGCATTCGCACAGTCGTCGTTTTCGGGTGATGATATATAATTAATTGTGAGTGTATAATCACCCGTTCGATGATTGTATCCGGCGATTCGAATCAGGTAGGATGTTCCGGCAACGACCGGCATTGCTATTTCCGATTGTGTCGTGCCTTCGGCGTCGTCGTTACAGGCCAATTCCGTACCGCCGCATTGGTCGTAAATCGCCAGGGTCGTATCGAAGCTGCTGCCCATTAAGCTTATGACAACTAAACCGGATTGTGTCGGGGTGAAAATGTGCCATACATCCTTGTCATCGGAACCGCTGCAGCCGCTTGTTTCCTCGCCTGTTGCACCTTCGGTGCTACCTTGATACGGGATGCCCGCATGGACTTCAATTGCGTGAATACAATCATCATTCGAGGGAGCGTTCGTATCGCTTTCAAGCGAGACGGATTCTTTTGCTGTGACAGGGGTATTAGATATTAGCAGTGTTAACATAACGGCAATAAGAATCATTTTGGCGAGAAAAACTTTTCGATGTGCGTTCATTTCCATTCCTCCTTTCTCCGTAGTACTTACTACGAAGGATGAATCCTTACAGGGCTTTTTTTAGTTGATGCCTGAGTATAAGAACATAAGAGAGTCTAACAAAATGAAAATATACTATTACTGTCATGTTGAGCGAAGCGAAACATCTGGCCTACGAACTGAAATAAGAGATTCTTCACTGCGTTCAGAATGACAAGCAATTCATTTTGTTACGGTCACTAAACTATTTGTCCTATAATACCGTGATTTTTGGAAAATAGCAAGCTTTTTGAATTAAATTAATTGCCCTTATTGGACATTTTTGTTAGGATTAGAAAGCTGATATTGATGCGGAACTGCCGGATAATGTATGGCAGGCTTTGGTAAATTATAGAGTTCCTTTGGAGGGAGCGAAGAATGACCGGAAGATTCTCACCATTCAAATTCACCTGTGCTGACACTGTTGTTTTAATACT
>CAYVXS010000668.1:0-1965 GCA_964454885.1 uncultured Pirellulales bacterium | reverse complement strand
CAACTCGACTTTGTACTTGTCATAGATCCGCCGTAAGGCTCCGTTACGGCCTTGTTTAAATCTTAAAATAAGCAGCTTATCTTCTAACATGGCTTAGCCATTTTATAAAAAATGATCATTTTCAATCTATTACACACCGAAGGTATACGTTTGGGTATAGAAAATATTTGATATTATGCGAACTGTCCGAATTTTAGATAGCTGAGAATGAAAACTTAAGCCTGCTTCGACTTATCGCCGGGTCAGGCTTTCATTTTGAAGAAATGTGCTTCGCTGTGGTTACAAAATCTGAACAACTAAAGTTTTCTTATAGTTCCTGTTAGTTTATCGACAATGGTCGCAGCGGAATTTTCTTACTGGCTTGCTTTTGCTTCTGATGTTCCGCCATAGGCTCCTAAATTAATGATACTGCCATTTAGCTCGGGTTCATTACCTATAGACATATTCGGGTCGCCTGCGTCGATACAGGGTGAATTGCCGGCCAGGTGGTAGTCGTGATGATTGGGATCTACAAAGCGGGGATCGGCGGACATATTGCCCATGATGCCGGTCATGTCAGTCGGGCTGTTTTGAAGTCTGTAGTCACTTGGTGAATTACCCCAGACATTGTTATACTTCACGACTTCGTAGCAATCGAGCAATCCTTCCAAGGTGTCGTGTCCCCAGAGATACAGGCCCGGCCCGCCGCGTGCCTTGTAGATAATGTTGTTGATCGCAGTGCTCGGTCCTGCAAGATGAACATTGCTGACGTAGTTGGCCGCAATGGTGTTATTGATTAGCCTGCCGCCTTGTATGTCCACACCGCCGCCAAATGAAGCTGTATTGTCATAAATCAGGTTGTTCCGTACCAGGGGATTACCTTCGAGACGAAGGCCGCCGCCGTCATAGCCATTATTGTTGCGGATGATATTGTGGGTGATTACCGCTTCGCCTCCGAAGCAGGCTATGCCGCCTCCCTTGGGTTGATAACCGTTGCCCACCCGGTCGGTGCCGACCACATCGTTGCCGGTGATGATATTGTGTGTAATCGTTGGGCTGGCATGGTTGCAGAGAATGCCGCCGCCCCAGGGAGACTTTTTCACACAGACAACTTCATTGTCCATAAACGATCCTTTGCCTCCGGTGATGGTGAACCCGGTCAACACGGCCGTATTGGGTTCGTTGGAGTCGAAGGTCACGGTTGAACCTGCTCCGTTGGCATCGATGATGGTGGCTTCTACAATGTCCCAACCCTCGGGATTGGTGCCGCGAACTGTTATGTTCCTTCCATTGAAATTGATATTTTCCAGATAACGTCCGGGACTGACAATTACCACATCGCCGTCATTGCTGTTATCTATAGCTTTCTGGATTGAAGGATAATTCTGTGGAACCCAGAGTATCTCTGCGCGTGCAGTGGACAATGTAATCAGTATAACCAGGCAAATTACAGTTTTCTTAATCATTATCCACTTTCCTTCCATTTGATTATTAATATTCTTGATTTACCAACGGAATTCACCCAAAGAACGCCACGGACATCTAATATGTTTCAAAATATTTCTAAAATAATTTACATGAAACGTTATATAATCCGTGACGTTATAATATGTGGAGAATATGGATTCGATGAGAGACCAGATAAATCTGACGTTAATTCATCGCGCTCAGGCCGGCAACTCGGATGCCCTTGCTGCGCTGTCTGAGTCGGTCCGGGCGATGGTCTGTACCTATCTCTATCGATTAACGCTGGATTATCATCGAACACAGGACTTGTGCCAGGAAACCATGCTGCGTCTGCTAAAATATCTGCCTGACTTGACAATCGAACAAGTCGATGACTTGTGGGCCTGGCTTCGTCGCTCTGCTGTCAGTTGTGTCCGGGACGATAACCGTAGCTGCACGCGCCGCCTGCGGCGCCATCAAACGGTAGCTAAACGGCATGACAGTGAATCGTCTGTTGACGATGCTCCGGAAGACAGGGCC
>CAYVXS010000667.1:0-1967 GCA_964454885.1 uncultured Pirellulales bacterium | reverse complement strand
ATCATACATCTGATCAAGAACATCTTTCAGCGGGGACGAGGAAAATACCCGCTGGAGCACCCGTATGCCATCATCCGTCACTAGCAGCCACGTCGAGCAATCAGCAAAGCTTAAAACGTTCTTAAGAGCTTCGAGCGATAATATCCCAACCATCCGGTCGTTGCGATCAACAACAGGATAAATTAAAAAATCATGCTTTACAAATATTTGGGCGGCATTTGAAATCGGTTCTCCCTCCCTGACGGTGATTATATCGGTCTCCATCGCATTTTTAGCAGTCCATGAATCGATCACATCTTCCCTGGTAACATTTCGGCCGACCTCTCCGCTTAGCTTTAAAGCAAGCTTGACCATTGGGGGGCCGAACAACTGGACAATTAAAGTAGTCGTGGCGATACCGAAAATCACAACGTCACCGAGCATTAAATTACCATCGACGGTCACTTCCGTCAGGTAATGACTGGCCATGATGGACAGACCAATGGCTACACCTCCCTGGGCGAAAAGACCCATACCAAGATATCGCCTTACAACCGGTTCGCTTTTGGTATATCTTGCTCCAATGTACGAGCCAAGAACCTTCCCGATACTGCGGGCAAAAACATATATGATAACTATACCCCAAAGCCAGCCCGGCATTTGGGTAAGGGACAGACGAGCCCCTGCAAGAACGAAAAACAGCACGTAGATAGGGGATGAAAAGCCTCGTATAGACTCGAACAGGCTCTTGCTTCTTTTAGGTAACATGTTCGTTAAAAGACATCCCATCGTCATTGACGTGAGAATAACGTCCATATTTGCATAGACGGCAATACTTATCAGTAACAGTAGAAGGCCGATGGCAAAAGCAAAGTTTCTATGAAGCAATTTGACCTGTAACAGAAGGAACCTTAAAATAGCCGCACCGACGAAACCAAGTACACCGGCACCGAGAAGCTCAAGAAAAACCTTTCCCATCTCTTTGAGAATAGAATCGGAAATTCCTGCCGACATTTTGACCAGCCCGGTCGCCAGGCCGTAAAGAATCATAGCAAGTGCATCATCCAGAGCTACAATGGCAGTAAGAGAGGTCGTCAGAACACCCAGAGAGCGGTATTCCCAGAGTACATCGATGGTTGATGCCGGGTCTGTGGCCGAAGCGACGGCACCGAACACGATTCCTGCTGCGAAGGCTATCGCAAAATTGTGGAAAATAACATAAAGTAACAGCCCTACGGAAATACCAACAAGCAAAAAAGCGATCACACCCTCGCCGAGCAGGATAGCAATAAACTGACGAGCATATTTTCTGAAGGTTTCTACTTTAAGCTCACCGCCGACTAAAAAACCAATGACACCAAGTGCAAAAAGAGTAAAAGGCTGCAGCGCGGCAACATCCGTGTGTTTGACAAATTTAAGACCGTTGTCTCCCACAATTAAACCGATAACAATAAATCCTACGACCTGAGGAATGCGTAGCTTCTGAAAGAATGAAGCACCGAGAAGACCGCCGACAATACTGAACCCCAGAACGAAAAGAATACTGAAGTTTATACTTTCCATACACTTATTTCCTATTTCCGACCAGGATATGATAAAACGTTTCAGTATCGATGGCGGTTATTAACGAATTGCGCAAATTCTCGCTTTTGAGTTTTAAGCTCAGTGAGGATAAAAGCTTGAGGTGTTCCGCGTGCTGATTTTGCCCGGCGGCAATCATAAAAATAAGATGGACGGGAATCCCGTCCAATGATTGATAATCAGTAATAGGATTACGGCAAAGACCCGCACACATCACAGGGCCGGTAACGCTGGACAGACGTACATGAGGAACCGCAATACCCATTCCTATACCGGTGCTCATCAGCTCTTCCCGATAAAATATTCCCCGAACGAGGCCCTCCGGATCTTTAATTTCAGGTGCCGTTCCGAGACAATCCGTCAATCTCATAAGGGCATCCTTTTTTGTCTTCGAATCTAAAATTAAA
>CAYVXS010000666.1:0-1973 GCA_964454885.1 uncultured Pirellulales bacterium | reverse complement strand
CCGCTACATGGTCAATAACATGGTCATGGCCTCGCCGTCTGCTATTTACTCTTGCTTCACCATTATTCCCATTCATTCGATTCTGGCATATACAAAAAGACATCAGGAGAACACAATCTGCTCTCTTTTTCATCCATATAGCACCTGTACTGCTCGGAGGACTCCTTTTTGAGGGTCTCGGACACATGATGAGCTACTTGCCACGAAGCATAGGTTACCAGGACAAATTGATGAAATACGAATTTAATCGAGTAGACCAGATTGAACCAACCAAACAATAGTGAATATGAATCTATAACACAGAAGGTACATTAGCGAGAATACAAAATGAGATTATACGAGCGCCGGAACTACCTGCTCCATACACCAAAACTTATCGGGGACATCTTAATTCGCGGGAATTACCATTTCATCTGGGACCAGATTCCCATGAGTACCGCTCATATGCCCCTGAAAAAACGGCTGAATCTATTAAAATCAGGAGCTAACCTTATTTACCGGCGAACGCATGCATGGAGCTGGCCACTCCACCTCCACGTGGAACCGACCAATTACTGTAATCTCAAATGCGCGGTCTGCCCCACCGGCATAGGTAAACTTAACCGTAAGCCTGCTTCAATGGACCCGGCTCTGCTGGAACACCTGATAGATGAGGTCGGAACATACCTCATGACATTAAGCCTGTGGGGATGGGGAGAACCACTGCTTCATCCTGAAATCGGGGAAATGCTGAGAATACTACACAATCGCGGGATAAACACTTTACTCTCAACGAACGGACAGAACTTAAACGACGACAAAGTAATCCGGGCTCTGCTTGATTATCCACCCGATTATTTGCTGGTATGCATAGACGGCCTCACAGATGAGACCAATTCCCAATTTCGAGTCGGAGCACGGCTTGAACCGGCGCTTGCAGGTGTACATGAGCTGGCCGAAATAAAACGTAAAAAGGGATTGAAACCGCCCAATCTTCACTTCCGGTATATCGTTATGAAGCATAATGAACATGAGCTTCCGCAAATCCGTGACTTCGCTATAAAGAATAAGTTCGACTCTTTGTCCATACGGACACTTTCGGTTATCGATGCACCGGACGATACTCATCATAACCTGTTACCCGATGACGAAAGTCTCCGGGCATATGGCTATAACAATGATACACGTATTTCCCGTAAGGACTTTTTCTGCGAAAAAGCTTTCACGTTTCCCGCAATGTTCGCCGACGGCACCGTCGTAGCCTGCGACCAGGACTGTAATGCTCAACAACCATTAGGTAAATTAACAACAGAGTCCTCATTCGCGGACATCTGGTGGAGCAAACAGGCAGCTCAAATTAAGAAGACTATTCGTAATAATGCCGAGGAGTTCAGTTTCTGCAAGAATTGTCCATTCAGAGACAGACCCGTCAGTACCTGTAGCATCAGGTATATCGATTTACTTTAGTGAGGATATATGACAGTTCATGGTGATCAACTTACTGATGTATCTTTCTCATTTTATCTCTATATAGTCCGTTCTTATTTAAAATTTTTCGTAACTGGAAAATGCCTGGAATATCCATGGTTAATTAACATACAAACGCAATCATACTGCAATGGTAAATGTCTGATTTGCCCCTACCCAACAATACACACAAAATCAGCTCATGGAACCATGGCACCGGAACTTTTTGAAAAAATTGCTGCTGAACTGGTATCACTAAAACAGTCGGTTATGATTAACTTAACCCTGCAAAACGAGCCGACGTTAGATGAAAACATATTCAACCTGGTGAAGCATATAAAATCACAAAGTCCTCATAAGCACTGCTCTATAACAACCAATGGAACACTGTTGGATAACTTTAGTCCTGAAGAGATTGTGCAGTCGGAGATAGATGTTCTCAGGATAAGTCTCAATGCCTATTCAAGTGAAATGTACCGGAGAATCAATTGCGGCCTTGATTACGAGAGAATGATGGATAATATTAC
>CAYVXS010000665.1:0-1973 GCA_964454885.1 uncultured Pirellulales bacterium | reverse complement strand
GCTTTGGCCCGGCTCAATCAGGCATTCTTTCGGGCAAAATTCACACTGAACTTTCATTTTGGCCTCTTTACTTATCATATATAAGTACGGAGACTATAATAAGTTGTTTTCAAATAATTATAACATACTTTTTTGAACTTAAAAGAAGTGTTGTCAAATAAAAACAAAAGCAGGCAGGAACAAATCCGATTCGAGAGGCAATGGAGTTACTATTCAGCAGGAAATTCTGCTGTTATGGAAAACATTACATTTTATAAACAATCGGCTTTTATCAGCAGAATCGTTTGTTTGACTGTTTGATCGGACTTGGAATCTTTTTCCGCCAAGTGCATCCCTGCTGTAGTGATCAAAAAGTATTTGCCGACAGGTACAGCCACCTGTGTATGAATTTCCGAAGAACTGATTATCGGAAGCTGTATCTGATTGCCGGATGCGTGGGTTTTAGTCTCGATTTTTTCGAGTTCTCGCTGTTTAAGGTTAACGGTTAAAATGATTAGATTATCTTTTTTCTTTAATGCCGGGATGAAAAACAATTCCACTCCGGTTGTAACTGTCCCATTCTTTGGTTTATATTGCGGCGGTGAATCGGAAATTTTTTCATAATCCATTGTATATTCTTTTTGACTTGTCACACTCATGTTCGCCTGCTGGCCGTCGAATACAATCGTTGATGGACTCGATATCGTTTTCGTGTTGGGAATCGATGCCATCCATTTTTTGAATTGTTCCGCCTGAGCTTCCGTTAAATCACTTGCCGTATTATTTACACCGAGCTCATCACGCAGATAATTGGTAATTAGTGACAGCGGCGCACTAACGGAAAAAATATTCGCACGGAGGATAATTTTTTCTTCTTCTTTATTGGTAGCATTCATCCCGATAGAACTTTGCACTGACTGAACATTTTCTCCCTCACTGCTTTGTCCGGTTGTAAGCTGTGCATCAGATCGTTGTCCAAAAGCCTTACCTTGCAATGATCTGACTGTAACAAGCATAGTAGAGATGCTTCTATCGGGAGGGCCTGAGAGAGTAATTTGGTCATAATCATCCAGAAGTTTTACATCGGCTTCGATATCACCAACATCCCGGGAACCCAATTGCAAAGGTCTGTCTATGCGAACAACAACCATTAGCGGCAGATCTCGATACGAACGGAGCACGATAGTTCTTTCAAGTCCGTCACGTGATAATAAATCGCTATCACTTGATAAATCGTGTCGATTGATAAGACAGACGCATTCACCATCTTCAACAGCACGGCCGACGTTAATACGGATATCTTTCATTCCACCGCCTCTTTCCCTCCAGCGAGACTGCAATGGCGTACCGTCCGGCAGATAATACATTCCCGTAGCTTTAACTGATTCGCTCGATCCGTATCCGACTTCATCTTCCGAAGAATCTCCGCTTCTGTGCCATAGCTTCTGATAATGCCAAACCGTCACTTTTCCCTGCGAATCGACATGATATAATCCGGGTCCTTCGGGCCAATGCGTCGCCTGGTCAGGATATTCTTTTTCAACCTGACGAACCATCTCAAGCAGTTGCTTGACCAATGTCTGTTCCAAAGTCGTAAGCGGACTGGCCGAGACATAGTGCTTCGGATGAACCGGGTAGTATTCGAGTTGACAGCCGTCTTTATCGATTGAATGTATCTCAATTGTATATTCTACATTATCCTTAGTCTTGACATTAAGTATTTCAGGGAAATTCTGACCGATTTTGTATGTTTTGAAAGGCTCGGCCGCATCGCCCGACAGGCTCGGAGATGTAGCCCCCCTTACCAATATCAAAGAAGATGTATCGAAAACAATATCCCCCTTCTTTAATATATCGAGAGCCTGTGCTATCTTTTCCGGAGTATCGGCCTTCGGGACGTCTACCAAATCGCCGCTTTCCAAATCCAGCATTAGTCCTTTCTCGTCGACATCCGGCAGAAATATCTTTTTAGCCTGTAAGTTTTCCTCTTCAGC
>CAYVXS010000664.1:0-2009 GCA_964454885.1 uncultured Pirellulales bacterium | reverse complement strand
TTCAAAGGCCTGGACTTTTGCCCCATTAAGTGGAAAATTGTCCATACTTGAGAATGTAGGTTTTGGTTTCGGGGATACCGCCTCCAACATCCTATACCAGGCATGGAGCTTCTTTTTAATGATCTTCTATACCGATGTCTTTGGAATACCGGCAACGACGGCAAGCTTCATGTTTTTAGTTACACGTTTTTGGGATATGATAAATGATCCCATAATGGGTATGATTGCGGACCGTACCAATACGCGATGGGGCAAATTCCGACCTTACCTGCTGTGGATGGCTGTCCCATATGGAATTCTGGCATGTGCGATGTTCATTACTCCCGACTGGGGTCAGAACATGAAAATCGTCTATGCCTATGTCACTTACATCCTGGCAACTATGGCCTATACGGCAATCAACATACCCTACTCTTCCATGATGGCAGTAATGACCCCTGATCCCCGGGAGCGAACAACCCTTTCACAATATAGATTTTTCTTTGCATTTATCGGCATGTTACTGGTCACTACCTTTACAAAACCACTGGCCAAGTTGTTTGGTTCCAATCCGTCACATCCCGGCTACGACGCCGAACTGGGATACAGTCAGGCATTGGGTTTCCAGATAACTATGGGTGTGTTCGGTGCTATAGCTATTATCCTGCTGCTGATTACATTTCTAACCACACGCGAACGTGTTCAACCGCCTAAGGGGCAAAAGACTCCGTTTTGGCAGGATATTGGGAATGTTGCCCGAAATATACCCTGGATTATTATCTTCATAGCATCAATATTCTGGCTTATTCATAACATGATTCGCAACGGCATGGTTGCATATTATTTCGATTATGTCAACGGAGAAGGCAGTAAGGTTCTTTGGACGTTTACACTTGGGGCGATGAAATTGGATTTCGATCAAACGACTGTCTTTTTGACAATCGGTACATTCGGCATGATGGCGGGAGTCTTAATTAGTACGTTTATTAAAAAATACTTTGATAGAAAATTAGTCATTATTTTTCTATCACTGGCCAGTGCCGTCGTCAACGGGGTGTTCTACTGGCTGCCGCAGAACAACTTTGTGCTGCTGGGAATCATGAATTTTATATGGTCGATCATAGCAGGTGCCATGCCTGTCTTCATTTTTGCCATGTTTGCCGATGTTACGGACTTTCATGAATGGAAATTCAAACAACGGGCCACGGGGCTGGTTATCGCGGGGATAATGTTCGCTATTAAGATGGGTGTAGCAATCGGTGGTTTTTTGGGTTTATATCTTTTAGGTCAATATGGTTACATCAAGGACGAACCAATTACTCCTGAAATAGTACATGGAATAAAACTTTTATTCAGTATCATACCGGCCGGTTTTATATTGGTCTGCGGTATTATCTTTTGTTTCTATCCTGTCAATGAACAATTACTGGCACAGATAGAAGTGGATTTAAAAGATAGAAAAAGTAAAGAGTAATTTTAGATAGATTGTGCCAATTATGTGTAATTGAGAGGTTGAGATGACTGATAATGTATTAAATAAAGGAAATTTTACTCTGCCGGGAGAAGCTGGTTACGAAGATTTGACGTTGAAACTTGCCGAAAAATGGGGAGCCGACGCCATAAGGGATAGTGACGGCACGGTGCTGTCGGATAAAATAATTTCCACCGGATTCGACATCTATTCCACGATTTGCCTTGTTCGCATCGACAATAACTGGGCAAAAGCGAATATGGACAAGCTCCAGCAAAATTACCTGATGAGCTATCCCGTTATCTCTCAAAGTGACAACGTCACGATAGACTTGTTAAGCGGTTTTTTCCGGGAACAATTCCTGGTCAATACCCACGACGACCCCAAAACATGGTGGCAGGTGTTCGACAGGACCACCGGTCAGGAAATTCCAATCGAGCAATGGGATTTCAACCCCGACAAAGGAACCGTCACTATAAAAGGCACGCAAAAGTGGCATAAATATACCGTTAATTTCTTAGCATATCGAATATGGGAAGCCATTTCGATGTATAACCAT
>CAYVXS010000663.1:0-2054 GCA_964454885.1 uncultured Pirellulales bacterium | reverse complement strand
CTGATTGTCTGTCATTTCCGTTATAATTCCCTGTTGGCATATCCCCAAAACAATATTGGGATCTTTTATCTCGACCCGGCATAATAATGATAAATTCTCACTTACCCTCGATTCCTGTTCGTTAGAGGAAACCTTCGGATTATTCCGCGATACCGATTTATTATATCTTACCGACTCCCAGTTCACCTCGAAAAGATTTGTTATCTTCTTATCGACTCCGACTTCGGTCGAACCGATAGATAATCCCGTGAAAGTCATTATAATTCCATATACAAAACTCCGCTTAAAACGTATCATAACCTCTCCATTTTGAATCTTTGGACTATATTCGAATATTATCTGTTTTTATACATTCGCTCCATTCGAAAATAGAATCATAGCTCGGTTTTATTCAACCTCGACACACTCCGATTTCATATCAGAGAGACCAGCCTTCGCGATAAGGTGTACGAATCAGTGCATTGGCTTCAGGGCTATTGTCAAATTCAAAACGTTCTGAATCCCACGACAGTTTACGACCTGGCAATCGCATTGCAATCAGACCGAGTAAAGGGATCTCCGTAAGAGGGCCGCCGTAATCGAAGTTCGAGCCCGCCGGTTTTCCCCCTTTACAGGCTTCGAGCCATTCCTTTCGATGGCCCACGGACCGCGGCAGTGTCTTTGCAGGACGGTGACTGAGATATTCCTGCATTTTCGTCTGTGGAAGAATACACACGCCTCCCGCTCCATGGGAACCATACATCATAGTTCCTTTGTCCCCGATAACAATAGCACCAATATCCGGCACATTCCGTTCCGGTTCCAATTCCGGTGGTCTTGCCGGTCGTTTTTCACCATCATACCAGGTGAGTTTGACGGCAGGGCGGTCCCCGCGGGCCGGAAATGTATATCGGACAACAGTGGAACGAGGGTATGTCTCGATATGCTTTTCGGGATTGTAATCGCCAGTGTCCGCCTCGATCGTCGAAGGGGCTCCCAAATCGAGCGCCCAGAATACCGGATCCAGAACATGACAGGCCCAGTCGCCTATAATCCCTGTACCGAATGCTGTCCAGTGTCTCCAGGTTCCGGGCAGGTACATGGGATGATAAGAGCGAAATTTGGCTGGGCCCAGCCATAAGTCCCAGTCCAGGGTTTTCGGTATTTTATGTGTCTCGCCGAGCCGATGTAACTCATCGATACGGGAATAGGAATTGCCGCAAAATGCATGTATCTCCCGAACAGGACCGATGGCTCCATCCCATATCCATTCACAGAACAGGCGGATATGCTCATCGGAGTGACCCTGATTTCCCAGTTGAGTTGCGAGTTTGTATTTGCGGGCGGCTTTGGTCAACTCGCGCACTTCATACAAGCTGTGTGCCAGGGGTTTTTGGCAATACAGATGCTTACCCCGCTGCATGACCTCAATCGCCGCGACTGCATGTGTATGATCCGGCGTGCCTACAATTACGGCATCGATTCCACTTTCTTTATCCAGCATTTTGCGAAAGTCACGATATTTGGGCACCTTCGGGAATTTTTGGTATGTATTAGCCGCCCGTTCGTCGTCGACATCGCAAAGGGCAACGATTTTCGCGCCAGCCTGAAGGCACGCCTCGATATCGACCGCGGGCATTCCCCCGGCCCCAATACTGGCAAGATTGACCGTATCACTGGGAGGAATGTAGTTTGTGCCGCCCAATACCCGTCGGGGAACAATCGAAAAAGCGGCCGCCGTTGCAATAGATCGGCCAAGAAAATCACGCCGATTCATCCTGTTGACTTTTCTACGCATAATTTACTACTCCAATAATAACCGGAAATATCGTAATGCATTCGTGATTAATGTATAATACTTGTCATTTTCTGTTCTCAGGCTCACGTTATAACCTGCTGCATCTCCTGAATAACTGCTTAAATACAATACGAATGTATCCATCACAACAGAAAATGTCCAATCAAAAGAGATAAATCTGAAATCCGTATTCATAAAACTTATGGCTAATTATTGGTAGTCTTATTATACTATTGCCTATGGCGAAAAAGCTCTACATTATCGACGGTCACGCACA
>CAYVXS010000662.1:0-2061 GCA_964454885.1 uncultured Pirellulales bacterium | reverse complement strand
TCAACGAGCTGGATACCCAGGCACTGGCTTTTGCGAACTATATGAAAAAAATCAGCTCGGACCGGCGGGGCCAGATCATTGCCCTGACGATGGGGCCGCCCATGGCCGAGGAGGTCCTGCGATACAGTCTCGGCAGATGCGTTGATAAAGCGATTCTGCTGACCGACAGAGCACTCGGCGGAGCGGACACAGTGGCAACCGCGAATCCATTGGCATTCGCAGTCAGGAAAATCGTAAAGGAAATTTTTAACAATGATAACGATTACTATGTCGTTTCCGGCATGCAATCCGTGGACGGTGACACCGCCCAGGTACCACCGCAAATGGCCGAAGAGCTGTCACTGCCATGCATAGCCTATGTCACCGACGCCGAATTCAAAAACAATCGATTCGAATTCACACGAATTATCAGCGGGGGCAGCCAGACCGTCGCTGCAAAAAAATTACCGGCGGTAATTACCGTTGCCAAATACGAATATCCCCTTTACGCCACGTTTTCAAAAACACGATGGGCCAACCAGGCCGAGACAATCACCTGGACCAGCGAGGATATCAACGCAACACATTTCGGAGTAAAAGGCTCCAAGACGGCGGTCATCAGGGTTTTCCCCCCGGGGAAAAGTACGAGAAAATGCAAGCAGCTCAACGATTCAAAATCATTAGCCAAAGCAATTGTCGAGAGCTTTAAAAGCGGCGACGGCGAAATAGATACTACCGGGGGCAAACAAGCATCACAATATGTCCTTCCGGAAAAAAGAAAAAGCCTGCTCGAGAGAAATTTCGAAGGGACCAGGAAAGAGCAGGACGACTATGAAATACTGATTGAAAAACTAAGTGAGCTTGGAATAGAAGACGCTCATCAAATCAACGACCAAACCAGGCAAAAGATTCTAAAAGCCGCCGGCGAGCATTTCCACGAGAAGGCACTGGAAGATATGATAAATGGCCTGGAATTGGCCGAACCGGCCTTCAAGGGAGAAGTCTGGGTCGTCGCCGAGCACAGCGAAGGCCTCGTACACCCGGCCACATTCGAGCTTATCGGTAAAGCCCGCGAACTGGCGGACTCTCTCGAAACCAAAGTAGGTGTTTGCTTAGCCGGTTATCAAATCGAATCCATGACAAAGGAATTAATCGCCGCCGGAGCGGACAACATCTATACAATCGATGACAAGCTCCTGAGCATATTCGATCCGACAGCGCATCGCAAAGCGGTTGCCGATGCGATAAGCACATATTGGCCTCAGATTGTCCTTTACGCCGCGACACCACAGGGAAGAATGCTCGCACCGATGGTTTCTTACAGGGTCGAATGCGGCCTGACCGCGGACTGCACCGGGCTGGATATCCGTGACAGCTCGCGAAAAGGCGATATCGCCCTGCTGTTACAGACCCGCCCGGCACTCGGCGGCAATGTCATGGCCACCATCAGAACGAAAAACTCGAAGTCACAGATGGCTACTGCCAGACCCGGCGTTATGAAGAAAATCCCGCCGGACAAATCAAGAAAAGGCAACGTCATAAAACACAAGGTCGAGCTGTCGGAAGATGACGTTTCTCTGGAAATCATAAGGACCGAGTTAGGCACCGGTGACGTTAACTTCGGCGCCGAAGTAATTGTCAGCGGCGGCAAAGGTATGCAAAATCGCGAAAGCTACAACCGGCTTTTAGGTATACTTTGTGACAGCCTGGCGAAAAAGCTGGATACACAGGTCGAAAAAGGCGCATCCCGTGCGGCAGTGGAACAGGGCTTCGCTGAAAGGGTGCACCAGGTCGGACAAACGGGAACCTCTGTCGGGCCGAAGCTCTATATCGCTTTGGGAATATCCGGCGCCATCCAGCACATGATAGGAGTAGCCAATACAGAGACTATTGTCGCGGTCAACAGTGACCCTAACGCACCGATATTTAAGCAATGCGATTACTATATCGTGGGAACAGTGGAAGATACAATACCCCAATTAATTCGGGAGCTGGAGCAAATATAAAAACAGAATTTAAAAAAACAGCAATGGTATGAAGATTAACAATACATGGCGATTACCGGGTCTGCGAAGCGGACTG
>CAYVXS010000661.1:0-2064 GCA_964454885.1 uncultured Pirellulales bacterium | reverse complement strand
CGGAGCAGAACGTAGTTGAGAAGGTAGATGTACCGATCCTGGCCCAGACAAGATTCCTGACGCTGGTCACCACCTGCTCCGGACGAGCGGATTATTCCTGGATACTATTCGGTGATCCTTTTCTGGGGCCTGCAGACCCGGTACAAAAAGAGGCTACCCCATGACAGGATAAGGCTGTACACTTATCGATTGGGTAAAGCTTCAGTGGACTGAAGTGTTTTTAGAATGTTTAATAGTAAGAGCATTTTGCCCGGTATTTTAGAGGCAAATAAGAGCACTACTTGAAAGGTATATAACATGACCAACAAACATCTTACACTCCTGACGTTGATTTTAGTCCTATCCAGCAGTGTAACTATGGCACAGCCGCCTGCGGAACCACTGAGTCTGTGGTACCGCCAGCCGGCCAATCAGTGGGTAGAAGCATTGGCGGTCGGCAACGGTCGGCTCGGGGCTATGGTCTTCGGCGGAGTCACGCAGGAGCGGATTCAATTGAATGAAGATACACTCTGGGCAGGTGGACCGTACGACCCGGCGAATCCCGAAGCACTGGAGGCATTGCCGCAGGTGCGGGAGATGATTTTCGCCGGCCAGTACCGACAAGCGAGCAATTTGATCAGCCAGAAAATGATGGCCAAACCCCTTACCCAGATGCCTTATGAGTGCGTGGGGGACCTGCTGCTGACCTTTCCCGATGCGAACGGGGTGACGGATTATCGGCGCGACCTTAACCTGGATACGGCCGTGGCTACCGTCGCATATTCTATCGACTCAATCCGCTACACACGAGAAGTCTTCTCCAGCCCCGTGGACCAGGTTATTGTAATTCGCCTGAAAGCGGACAAACCCGGCAAGGTCTCCTTTACGGCCGGTATGCAGACGCCACAAAAGGCATCGGTGACTGTAGAGTCACCCAATACGCTGGTAATGCAGGGTATCAACGGCAGCTCACGCGGCATTGCCGGTGCACTGAAATATCAGGCCCGCGCGGTTGTTACGACTACCGGTGGACGGATCGACTCGGGTGACGACCGGATCACAGTCACCGATGCAGACTCCGCATTAATCCTGATCGCAGCGGCGACCAGCTACAAGAGCTACAAGGACGTGACCGGCGATCCCGAAACACTGACTAAAAATACAATCGCCAAGGCAAGCAAGAAATCTTTCGAGGAGCTGCTCAAGGACCATACGACCGCCCATCAGGAGTTGTTTCGGCGTGTGACGCTGGATCTCGGCACAACCGCTGCCGCCGAACGCCCGACGGACGAGCGAATTCGCGAACCCGACAAGACAAACGATCCACAATTAGCGGCCCTTTATTTCCAGTTCGGCCGATATCTGCTGATCAGCAGCTCGCGGCCGGGCTCTCAGCCGGCGAATCTCCAGGGAATTTGGAATGACAGCATGAATCCACCCTGGCAAAGCAAGTACACGATCAATATCAATACCGAAATGAACTACTGGCCAGCCGAGCCGACAAACCTGGGCGAGTGCGTCGAGCCGCTTGTTTCGATGGTGATGGATCTCACCGATACCGGCGCACACACGGCCAAAGTCTGCTACGGCGCCGGCGGCTGGGTCACTCATCACAATACAGACCTGTGGCGGGCCTCCGCACCGATCGACGGTCCCCAGTGGGGCATGTGGCCGACGGGTGGCGCCTGGTTGTGCCTGCATCTGTGGGACCATTACGATTACACCCGCGACAAGGAATATTTGGCCAAAGTTTATCCGGTCATGAAGGGAGCCGCGGAATTTTTCTTCGACACATTAGTCGAAGATCCCAACCACAAATGGCTCGTAACGTGCCCGTCGCTGTCGCCCGAAAACAGCCACCCGTTCGGTACGAGCATCTGCGCGGGCCCTACGATGGACATGCAGATACTTCGCGACTTGTTCGCCAACTGCATTAGTGCCGCGGAAATTCTCGATGTCGATGAGGATTTCCGAAAACAGGCGGCCGCGACACGCGCTCGCCTGGCCCCCAACCAGATCGGTAGTGCCGGCCAGCTCCAGGAATGGATGGAGGATTGGGACATGAAGGTTCGGGAGATTCATCAC
>CAYVXS010000660.1:0-2065 GCA_964454885.1 uncultured Pirellulales bacterium | reverse complement strand
AAATTCACATGAAAGTTCGTTTACGGCCCGGGTATAGATGAGCCGATATGTATGGCGGACGTTGCCGACAGCAACGCGGTTTACTATTATCACTTCGACGGCATGGGAAGCGTTGCGGCTCTTTCAGATGTGAATAATGTTATAGTGGAACGGTATTCCTACGATGTCTTCGGCGCCCCGACGATTTACGATGTAAACAGCAGCGAAATCTCCTCAAATCTCGCCGAGCAATCGCCCGCATTACAATTGTTCCATGAATTCTTGCACTTGTGGGACTTGTCCCAAAACGGTGGTATTATGACTCTCAGTGAAATGGACATAATCTCCGGACCTGAGGCGGAACTGGCTAAGGCATTGGGGGAGGGCGTCCGCACCATCCACGATTGGGGCGCAGCTTACAGGACTTTGTCGCCGACAACTACGGCACCAGCTAATATAGAGAAATACGCTGAGGCAAGGAAGCTTGCGATGGAACAGCAGAAGAAGGAAAAGCAGAAGGAACGCAAGAAGTGAAACAGCTCTCGTGGAGAGCTTCTACATTACGAACGCAAAACGTTTATATGTTAATTTTGGGAGTACAGGAAATGAATTCAAGACCAGTTATAGGGTGGAGAAACCCAAAGTCATACATACTATGTGCAGCGATCTGGATTGCTGTTCTACCACTTACCTCGTTCAAAACAAACAGCAAAGAAGTCGATGACACGGCTCCAGATGAATCCATCCGCGCCTTCGTCAAGCTGGCGAGCGAGATGAAGATCACAAAGGCTGAAATGTACTACTGTCCTTGGGGTGCAATGTCAAATATACCGATCTCCGAGGAAAGTCAGTTAACCAAACCTTCTATCATGTACCAAACCACAATAAATGGGCTTTCTGTGTTCGGCCTTGTCCATGACGTCGCGAGTACACTTAGCACCTTCAAATACAAGAGAATCCAGCCCTCTAAGGTGGATTTCCGTATCGGATGTATCTTCTACGCCAAAAACAGACAAGTAATTCGTGTGTTTATTTCCAAGGAGGAGCCCGCTGTATTTATAAATGGAACACCATTCCAAGTCACGCCGGCGCTTGTCGACGCACTGCTGCCCATGTTGCCGGTTCAAGCTTATCGTGAAATGCACCGGGATATGATCTCTGACTGGGCTTCACCGGCCTACCGAAAGAACCTGGCTGAGACGCAACAGAAAGCAAATGATAAGTGATAGTGACATTTGCGAATACACAATTCTAAAACTAGTAAAACTAGGGACAGCCACCTATTAAGGTCTGTTAAAAAGGGTGACTGTCCCTAATAAATCTGAAAGAAGAGTTATTTATACTATAAAATAGATAAGTTTGTATTAGGATATATATTGTGTTTTATCGAAATCAAATAAAATCATTTATAAAACAATTTAGAATGAAACCACCCATTGATGTACGAATTATATTCTGGATTCTAATTGTCACGGGTCTTATTCATTTTTTTAGTGCTGGATTACTCTTAAGTGGTCTTTCACAATTGCCTCCAGAACATAAGCAGCCAGTTTTGTTTAATGCTCTTGTCTTGGATTCTAATTTATCTGTTGCCATATATTATTGTTTAGGAGCTATGGGATGTCTTTTTGCCGCGTATGGAATCAATAAAAGATATAAATGGGCATGGTGGTTGTTATTAATTTTCTCAATATATAACATTTCTGATTCGCTATTGTTTTTTCCTTATAGTGCTGTTAGTAGTGTAATTTCAATATTTCTTATTCTTGGAATAATCATATGGTTATTATATCGTAGAAAACTGTACAGAATCAATATGGATAACCAAAAAGACTGATAGTAGGAAAATTCACCCATTCGGAGTATCAGAAAACATTAGCGGCATTGCTTGATCTAGTTGGGAATGTACTAAAGGAGCTATCGAAAAAATATAGGCGGGAAAAACAGGTGCCGTAATTTATGATTGTCAATAATAGAAATATATAATATGACTCAACAGAATATTTTAATTATTATTGCTATATTGTGGGCATTTTGCTTTTTGATTAGTTCTGTTTATTGGTTTGCCCGATTTATGATAATTAAA
>CAYVXS010000659.1:0-2068 GCA_964454885.1 uncultured Pirellulales bacterium | reverse complement strand
GTCGGGGACAAAGTTACGGTTTGCTCACCGGTCGTACTACATAGCGCCAGGGAGGGGTTTAAAAACCTGACAATAAAAGACGGCTGTTTTCTTAACGGAAATAACTTCCTGGATCTTTCCGCCCGCATAACATTGGAAAAGGGAGTAAGTCTGGGACCGGGCGTGATAATAATGACCCACAACAGATATAATCATAATCCTTTTCTTGAAGACCGTCTCGCTCATACCTGCGGCTTCGGGGATGTTTTGATAAAGGAAGGTGCGGGAATCAAAGCCAACGCCCTGATAATTCACGGCATCACAATCGGCAAAAACGCCGTCGTTGCCGGTCATGCCGTCGTCAATCGCGATGTCGGGGACAATTGTTTCGTGGCCGGCGTGCCCGCACATATCGTTAAAGAAATAACATAGTTTCAAATCACCACTGTTAAGAAGGTTTAGCCTGATGGATTTAATAATCAACTTCACACCCACCGGAATGATACCGACAAAGAAAATGACCCCTTATGTCCCGATAAGTGCCAAAGAAATTGTTGAGGATATTCACAAAGCGGTTGAGACCGGCATAACTATGGTCCATCTGCACGCCCGTGACGGAAATACCGGCAGATCCACATACAAGGCCGAAGATTACGGCGAAATTATCGAAGGAATAAGAACATTTTCCAGGGACCTTATTGTATGTGTATCGCTAAGCGGACGTAATATTACAGAATTCGAAAAACGTGCCGATGTTTTACAATTGGATGGCGACTTGAAACCCGATATGGGCAGCCTGACCTTAAGCTCTTTGAATTTCAACAAGGTTGCAAGCATTAATTCACCGGAAATGATTCAAAAACTTGCATTAGAGATGAAATCGCGAGGGATTCTTGCCGAGCTGGAAGCTTTCGATGCCGGGATGATTAATTATGCAAAGTATCTGGAACACAAAGGCATCCTGGAGCCCCCCCATTATTTCAATCTGCTGTTAGGTAATATAGCCTGTGCCCAGGCGGATTTATTGCACGCCGGAATCATGATCCGCGACTTGCCCGCGAATTCTTACTGGTCTCTGGCCGGTATCGGGGATTTCCAGCTAATGATGAATTCGATAGCTATCGTATCCGGCGGAGGTGTCAGGGTCGGGCTGGAAGACAATATCTGGTACGATAAGGCAAGAACAAAGCTGGCAACCAATTCCGACCTTTTAAACCGAATCCACAGGCTGGCAGAAGCGAGCGAGCGGAAAATAATGTCACCGGGTAAACTCAGAGATCTGCTCAATCTTCAAAGCGGCAATGGAAAATACGGCCGGATATACGACAAAACCACAAGCTAACGGAGCACACATGAAAAACATCATTGTGGTCTTAATTTTATGCCTGACATGTATAACGATTTCAAATAACGCTCTTTCCGCCCTGCAGCGTGACCGGGACTTTTCCGGGCAATGGTGGAACATACCGTACCCGGAAAGATTCAACGCCGATAAAATTAACACTAAACTAAGCTTCATTCATGTCGAAGGAAACAAATTTATCAACGAAAACGGCGAGTGTGTGCTTTTCAGGGGTGTGAATATATCCGATCCTGACAAGCTTAAAAAAAACGGTCATTGGGAGAAAAGACATTTCGAAATCATAAAAGAATGGGGTGCGAACATCGTTCGAATACCGGTGCACCCCGCGGCATGGCGTCAGCGCGGCGAAGAAGAATATTTTAAGCTGTTGGACGAAGCCGTGACGTGGGCCTCTGAGCTGGATTTGTACCTGATAATCGATTGGCACTCTATCGGGAACCTGAAAACCGGCCTGTTTCAACATCCGATGTATCAAACCACCGAACAGGAAACATACAGTTTCTGGAGAAGCGTTGCCTTTCGATATCAGAATATCCCGACGGTTGCCTTCTATGAAATTTTTAATGAGCCGACAACATACAACGGCCGGTTGGGAGAGATGACCTGGGACGAATGGAAAAAAATCAATGAAGAAATAATTCGTATAATGTTTTCACACGATAAAAATGTTGTTCCGTTAGTCGCCGGTTTCAACTGGGGATACGACTTTAAGCCCGTTAAAGAGAA
>CAYVXS010000658.1:0-2077 GCA_964454885.1 uncultured Pirellulales bacterium | reverse complement strand
ATAACTCCAGGACCTTCAACATTAAACAGGAGCCGGTTCTCTGCATTGTGCTGAATATTGCCGTCCTTATCAGTTATTTCAACAGTAACAAATGATAAATCCTGCTCATTCGCAATAATTTTCGAGCGATCAGCCATTAATTTTATTTTAGCGGATCCACCTGCCGTTTTTAAGATGGCCGATTCCAGTTCGTTTTTGTCCTTTACGCCAACAGCCTTTAACAAACCGGGAGCATAAGGCAGTGTAAATGTTGCTTTATATTTCTGTTCTCTGGTCGTCGATTGTTCCCCTATGAGTTTGTCATTAAGATAAAGTCGGACTTTCGGATATTTCGAATACACTTCAACCTGTATGTCTTTCCCTTCGTATCCCGGCCATGTCCAGCTTTCCCATGTCGGCCAAACAGACCATCCGGTTTCCTTTATTTCGCCGTTGTCGGGATTAGGTTCCCGTACCGCCATATAGAGCTTTTCGGTGTCGTTATACAGTAAATTTCGATAGTGAGATATCGGTTTCCTCCAACCTGTCAGGTCAATATCGCCACAGTAAGCCCCGTGCCATGGAAAAAATTCACCCTGCCAATGTTCGCCCTCCGCTTCTCCCGGATAGTAATAACGCCCAATACCTGACTCGCCCAGATAATCCATAGCAGTCCAAACGAAATCACCGATGATGTAACTATTGCTCTGTACCAAGTCCCATATATAGAATGCATTCCTGGGATAGGATTCGGTGTTAACAATGATCCGTGAGGGAACCCGTTCATGGTCGGAGGCGGCGCGTTGCAATTGATAATTATATCCACAGATATCATGTGCCGCCATTAGCGGGTCGAATATGTCCCAACCCTGGTTCCATGTCGTCATGGCAGAGGTCACAGGTCGCGTCGGGTCGATTTGTCGTATGCAATCGGCAAGCTTTTTGGCGGTTTCGACGGCTTCAGGTTTCGTTCTCTCAATTATCTCGTTACCTGTGCTCCAGATAATAATGGATGGATGATTTCGGTCCCGCAACACCATGGATTGCAAATCACGTTTCCACCACTCGTCAAAAAACCTTGCATAATCGAAGGGAGTTTTACTTTCTCTCCAGCAATCGAACGACTCGTCCATAACCAAAAGACCTAACCTGTCGCAAGCATCCAGAAAAGTCTCCGAAGGAGGATTGTGAGAAGTTCGTACTGCATTGAATCCTGCTGATTTTAGCAGCTCCACTCTTCGCTCTTCAGCCCGGTCGTAAGCGGCGGCACCTAAACAACCATTATCGTGGTGCACACAACCGCCGTTCAAAATCACTTTTTCCCCGTTGAGTTGAAATCCGTTTTCAGGGCTGAATTTTATGGAACGTATTCCAAAGGTGGTGTTGGTCATGTCAATTGTTTTATTTGCCTGCATAACCTCGATTAGTGCCTGATATAGGTTGGGAGTTTCCGGCGACCACAGTAATGGATTATCAACCGTTATGGTTTGGGTCACTTCTTTTTCATTATTTGCCTCTAATTCGACCTTAATCCGACTATTACCCGCACTCCTGGAATTCTTGTCCGTAAGCTGTGTTGACAGAACAATGCTTTGTGGCGAAGCTGTTTCGTTTTTAATAAGTGTTTTTACCTGAACAGCAGCTTTTTTCGGGCTTACCTCGGGAGTTGTAATCGATACGCCCCAATGCGCGATGTGAATTGGATCGGTTACCAAAAGCCATACATGCCGGTAAATGCCGGAACCGCTGTACCATCGGCAGTTTGGTTGTTGGGAATTATCCACGCGGACGGAAATAATGTTTTCCTTATCGAAATTTATATAAGGCGTAAGATCATAGTAAAAAGATGTATATCCGTATGGATGTACTCCCAGGGATTTTCCGTTAATATACACTTGCGAATTCATATAAACGCCTTCGAAGTAAATCGAAATGCGTTTTCCCCGCCATGCAGAAGGGGCATCGAATTTTTTGCGGTACCATCCTATACCTGCAGGGAAATAACCCCCGGCACCCCCCATCGGATTCTTTTGGTCTAATTTACCTTCGATACTCCAATCGTGCGGCAAATCGAGGTTTCGCCAGCTTTTATCGTCAA
>CAYVXS010000657.1:0-2079 GCA_964454885.1 uncultured Pirellulales bacterium | reverse complement strand
TTTTGATCATATTTTTTTTATCAACGATTGCAAGATTCGGAAACGATTCTATGACGCGATTTCTGACCTCGGCCGAGACACGCCATTGTTTTTTGAACATAAGCCAGGCTGAAAGGCACATAACCACTAAAATAATTGCACATACCGGCCCAAGATGAATAATGAAATCGTTGAATGTAAGAGACGTTTCCGAACCGATGATGATATTGGGAGGATCGCCGATGAGGGTCGCCGTTCCCCCGATGTTCGATGCGATAGCTTCCATAATCGCAATCGGCACCGGAGATATTTCAAGTATCTGGGAGATCAGGATGGTTACCGGCACAAGCAGGATAATGGTTGTCACGTTGTCGAGTATGGAAGATAAAACGGCGGTAAGCAAAAGCAGCGAGATCATAATTACAACCGGGTTGCCCCTGCTTTTTTTTGCAATACCGGTAGCGGCCCATTCGAAAAAGCCGGTTTTGGCAAGGATGGAAACCGTTGTCATCATTCCGACCAGTAGGAATATGACGTTTAAATCTACCGCTTCGACGGCATTTTCAAATGTTACCAGCCGAAGGGTGAGCATCAGCGAAGCACCTATTACGGCGATAATGGTTTTGTTTATCTTTTCGCTTGCGATAATTATATAAACGATAACGAATATTACAGTGGTAAGTATTGCGTTCATGGATCGGCCTTAGAAAAACAGAATCTTATCGATAATGGAAAATCGATCGATGATACCGACCAGCTTTCCATTACTGACTACGAAAAGCTTGAGTTTGTTTTTTACGGTCATCTCGAAGATTATCTCCATAAGAGTCGCATCTTTGGTTAGTGTATTTGCGTGGTTGTAGTAGATGTCTCTGACTTTCAGGTCTTTTTTATATTTGAAATATTTTTCGAACGGATCGATGTTTTTCAGAAAAGATATGGTTTGGAGCTGGTTGAAAAAGTCGGGTATTCCGTATGTGAATATATCCAAACATGAAATCTCACCGTAGAAATTATCTTCTTCATCGATAACGGGAAGGATATCGAGACGGTTGAGGTGCATGACCTGTGCGGCATGTTCGACCGAATCTTCGAGCCTTGCCCAGTGTTCCGCCGGTCGCATTATGTCCCTTGCGTTAACGACCGGTTCAGCATGGCGAATGGAGCGTTTGAGAATCTCGGCGATGTTCCCGGCGGACAGGGTTTTTTCGGTAATTTTTGCGAAGTATTCGGGAGTGTTAAGAAACCTGATAAAGCTCGCCGTCGCCTGTAAAATAAGATATGGTTTATTCGCAGGAGAAACCATCAGGCATATAACCCGGCATGGTTTTCCATCGAGACTGTTCCATTCTATGCCTTTTTTACTGATGGCAATAGCGATGGAAAGGTCCCGGTATCCGGTTATACGTGTATGAGGTATGGCTACGGAGTTGCCAAGACCGGTAGTCTGGATATTTTCACGTTCAATTACGGCTTTGTATAATTCGACGTTGTTATATTCGTTCGGAAAGTAATTGCTGTTGACCTCGTAAATCCTGTTTACGAGCAGACGAATAGCTTCCTCTTTATTTTGTGTCTGAATATCGGGTATTATCAATTCATGTTTGACATATTGACTTACGTTTATCATATAATGAATTCCGACCTTAACTCTGTAATTAGCTGCTCAAGCTCTGCAGGCGTTTTGTCTTTTAAGTCCTTGCTCATAATAGAAAGTATAACAGGTATGAGTTAATTTGTCGATTCTTCCGAAATACAGTAAAAGGATTTAAACAATATCATTGCAAATATTGCCTTTAATCCAGGGCGGGATTTAAGGAGCAGAGGATTGTTTATTTCGCATCAAATTTTTTTAATTTCATCAATCCTGATCCCTCTATACTTTAATTTCTGTCCTACGTCCTTTTGTAAACATTATTTTTTTCTTTTCTTTTTTTCCAGAAAAAGTATAATTAAAACTAATAGGGATTCGTATTTTCGGGACAGGAATAAAGATAAATTACAACTAAAAAACATAATTTCGTTAGTCTCATCTAAAAAAGAGATTGTATATTAGGGATTTAGCCCACTAAAGCTTGAATTACTAACAAAGTTTAGTAT
>CAYVXS010000656.1:0-2085 GCA_964454885.1 uncultured Pirellulales bacterium | reverse complement strand
GCATATATTTTAGCGGCCAGCCATTCCGGCTCGACACTTCTGAGCATGCTGCTCGGTTCCCATCAGCAGATTGCAACGGTAGGTGAATTGAAACTTTCCCCCAAAGCGATCGGGGATATTGACCGTTACCGCTGCTCCTGCGGGCAATTCATTCGCCGGTGCGATTTCTGGCAAAAGATTGCCGAGGGTATGGCCGGGCGAGGTTATGACTTCGATATAACCGATGCAGGAACCGATTACAGAGAAGTCGATTCACGTTTCGCCCGGCGATTGTTAAGTTCGATGGTCAGGGGGACACTTCTCGAAAATTGCCGGGATGCGGCACTCGGATTATCTGCTATATGGCGAAAGCAATTGCCTCAAATCCATAAACGAAATGCCGCACTGGTTTCCACAATAGCGGAACTCTCAAATGCACAGATTGTTGTGGACTCCTCGAAAATAGGCCTGCGTCTGAAATACCTGCTGAAAAATCCCGAGCTGGATGTTAAGGTTATCCGTTTAATACGCGACGGCCGGGCTGTCGCCCTGACATATATGAATCCAGCCGATTTTGCCGATGCCAGGGACCCGGCATTGCGGGCCGGTGGAACAGGCGGTGACCGGAGCAACGAACGAATACCGATGGAAAAAGCGGCATATGAATGGCGTCGATGTATGGAAGAAGCACAACATGCACTGAACCGGCTGGATAAATCACAATGGTTCGAGGTGCGGTACGAAGATTTATGCACAGATACCGAAGCCGTCCGGGGACGATTGTTTACATTTCTCGGCCTCGAACCCGGAAACAAAGCAAAGGACTTTCGCTCCATCGAACAGCACGTCATCGGTAATGGAATGAGGCTGGACAGCACAAATCAGGTAGTTCTCGACGAAAGATGGAAAACTGTATTAACGAAGGATGATTTAAGAACTTTCGACCGCATCGCAGGTGAAATAAACCGCCGGTATGGATATGAATAATCTTATACGTCTTATAATAAAACAGCATGTATGGGCGAAACGTCAAAAAGAACAGGAAAGAAACTGCAATATTTGCATTTCCGGTACGGATTTGTTAGATTTTATGGTAGTAAAACTAAGTGGGGTGGATAATTGATACACAGCGAGTATTATTGTGCGTTTTTATTTATCAAAAACAGTTACCTTTCCCGCAACCGAATTGATGGGAATTGTTCTCAATCCCCATTTTTTGTAGTGTGGAGAACTCTCGTTAAAATAGTTTAACAACAATGTATGAGAATTTTCTTAAAAGTTAAACGAAAAAGTCTAATGGGGTAAAATGATGAAAACTGTACTTATACTAATTATTTCAGTTGCTCAGGCAAATTTGCTGGCCGGTACTGTAGATGCATCATCCGAAACATGGAAACCACCGATCGGAATTCCGGTGCCTTCGTTAGGTATCGAAGAGACATACAGAATGTACGATGAAGAATCTGCAAGGAATCCGGAATTGACATACCATGAAAGCCCGTCGGGCGGTTATTATACCCATTATATTGACTATCCGACCGGGAAAGATAGTGGTAATCCCTTTGGTACGGTAGATTCACCGAGAGATACAATTCCAACAAATTTACCGGCAGGAAGTATTGTTGAAGTCCACGGAGGACCTACCGGTCGCCTTCTCGGTTTTGGCAACAACACGACCTGGACAGCTTCTGGAACAGCAGATATGCCTGTTTTTATCCGAGGGGTAGATACTCCTATTTATACCGGAGGGACATATCATGCAGGGTTTATTATATATGTGTCAAATAGCTCGCATTTGATAATAGAAGGATTCGAATTCGATAATTGCCACGTATCTATTGGAACGTCAGAATATGTAGCGGTTAGAAACTGCGAAATGCACAGTGTCATGTCCGCCAGCACCTCTCCAACACAGATTAGTAACTCTACCAATACCGTTTATTATAACAATCATATCCACCACAACGGACTTGTACCGATAGGAATGGATAAGGATGTTTGTGGGATAGTTGTCTATACTAACTCTATCAGGACATGGATTGTAGATAATGAAATTAATAATAATGACGGCGATGCAATAATAATAAACGGTTCAGGCGGAAGTTA
>CAYVXS010000655.1:0-2086 GCA_964454885.1 uncultured Pirellulales bacterium | reverse complement strand
TGGCTGCGGGCAGGATCGAGACAATAAGAAGCGACCATCGTATCGAAGTAAACGCCTTTGAGCGGCATCTGTGCGTTTTGCAGGACGAGCATATCGTATTTGATGTTCTGGCCGATCTTGTTTATCTTTTCATTTTCGAGTATCGGCAACAGCTTCGGCCGGATTTTATCGATATCGAGATATTTCGAACCCAGCGCCCCCTTGAACGGAAGATAGAATCCCTTGTGCTTTTGCCACGAAAAATTGATCCCCACCAGGGCCGCCCGCATCGGAATCACTGATGTAGTCTCGGTGTCAATCGCAATAATATTCTGTTTCGAAAGCTCGGCAAAAAACTCGTCGAATTTTTCCTGAGTATCTATCAACTGATATTCGTGAGTGACCGTTTTGGCCGATTCAATATTTATCGGTATAAAATCAGGTACCGTATCGACAGCTTTTGCCTGTTGAGTACTTGAAGTTGCGGCCAGGCTTATTTGACTCAGCAAACGGCTGAAACCAAGCTCTGTGAAGATTTGTGCAAGCCCGGCCTCGTCACGCGCTTTCATTTTCAAATCGTCATAATTGATCTTTATAGGAACATTGCAGTCGATTGTCACCAGAGTTTTACTCAGGAATGCATTGTCTTTGAATTTGCGGAGATTGTCGCCCCGCTTGCCTTTTATTTCGTCGACGTGCTCGTAGAGATTCTCCAGTGAACCGTACTTTTGGATCCAGTCCAGGGCCGTCTTCGGGCCGACGTCCGGTACTCCGGGAACGTTGTCCGAAGCGTCGCCCTGCAAGGCAAGGCAGTCGATAAACTGCTCCGGCCTGACACCCATCTTGTCAACCATCGCAGGTACGTCAAAAATGGTATCGGTCTTAATGTCAAAAGCACTGATATGTTCATCGAGCAACTGAAGGATGTCCTTGTCTTTCGAACAGATGAAACAATCGCAACCGTCGGCGGCGGCCTTTTTGGCGAGGGTCCCGATGATATCGTCGGCCTCGAAGCCGTCGACACGAAACATTGGGATTCTCATCGCCTGCAGAATTTGTTCGATGCGATCTATCTGCGCCGGCATATCGTCGGGCATCGGTGGACGGTGGGCTTTATATTCGGTATATATATCGCTACGGAAGGTCGGGGCCTTGCTGTCCATCGCCACAACGAGCATATCAGGATTTCTTCTTTGGATAAGGCCCAGCAAAGCCATAGTGAAGATATACGTGGCCTTGGTTGGCTCACCAGAGGGGCTTGTCAACTGCTGACGCATCGGGGCAAAGTAAGCGGCGTAGATGTGCGCATGGCCGTCGATTATATAGAGCGTTTTTGACATAAACGACAATATAGTCCCAATCAGCCTGTGCTGTCAAGGAAGGTCCGGTGTGTTTTATTTTAATAACAAAGCAGGTTTGGAGCAGATTTGTCCGAGTGAAAACCCGAAAAAAAACGAAATAAATCAATACCGATAATTCCATCAAGGTCCCAAAAACATCCTGCTCACAATCCAGGCGGCTGATATATCATCAATGCATCGGACTTTCTCTGGGCCGCTGTCGAAAATCCTTGACTTTTAATAACTGATTTGGTACTATGATAATAATAAATGGGGATGGAATAAGACACCTTGGGGGGTGTTCACAGATTTGTCCTTTTACGGTGACATTTAGTTTTTGAAAGTCCGGCTTTTTTACGGGACAAAGTTAATTCGTGAAAAGGTATTTTTCAGGGGGTAATGAAATGAAAATCGCAAAGATATTTTCGTTAATCTTTTCAGCGATTATTCTCGGCATATTGACCAGTCCTGCCGGCGCTGCGCCGGACGTCGACGGATCTTTTAGCTCGTATGACGGCTACAACGAAGGTGTTTATGTCAATCTCGACGTTGTCGCGCCCAAAAAGGGAACAAAATTCAGCGACGCCGGCGAACTCTGGACATACCAGGACCCGGACAGCGGCGACCTTTACGTCAGCTTCACCCAGCCGGTCAGTCTCGTCGACAACAGCTACGGCCGCAACGCAACCGGCTGGAATAAGAGAAAGCACACGTTCAATCAGCTTGTCAATTCCGATAGTGCCCGATTTACAATCCTTGACGGCAGC
>CAYVXS010000654.1:0-2096 GCA_964454885.1 uncultured Pirellulales bacterium | reverse complement strand
TCTGCCGATTACACCTGTTTGCCATTCGAGGGATATTTCCCACCACTTGAGATATGCTTCCTGTAATTTTTCCCTTTTTTCGTAGTTCCGGGCGACGGCTATCGCGGCCTCGACTCCCATGGTTGAATCGATTCCGGCCCGGTCGGTAAGTTTTTCCATGATTCTAATGCCTTCGGCGTATCCCGAGATTTTAATGAAACCGAAAAGCTTTTTTTTCTGGTCTCCCAGATAAGCGGTTCCTATTGCGAACAGCCTTTCCAGGGCCGCTTCACGAAGTTTGGTGTGGGGAAAATCGGTCAGCAGTTTGTCGTAATTTCTGGCCGCTTTGGTGAGTTTTCTCCGGGATAAAAGCAATTCGGCTTTGATGAATCTGTCCAGATCAGGCCCCGCGATTTCAGGAAATTCTTCCTTAAGCTGCTCGAATGCTTTACGGGCGGCTTTTGTTTGTCCCGTGTTTACCAGCTTTTTCCCTTCGGCCACGGCCATCAGGAATTTATCCTGGCCCTGCTGCGAAACCTGTTTCCAGTTGCCGGTATCTTCCAGTCGCCACGTGCCCGCCCAAGCGATGGAAAATCCCGCCGATAAGACAATTAAAGTCGATATTGTTCGTTTCATTCCGTTTTTTTATATACAAATTTGTATGTTCGTTTCAGTGCCCGTAAATAATATAATCGTAATTAAGCAGGGATTATACTCTATTCTTTTGGCCCCTGCAAACCTGCAATTGAAAAATAAACCTGCCAATATATTTTATCACTATAATCACGCGAAGCAGCTTTTATCTATTTTAACTATATAATGATGTGATATTGCTGTTCTTGACGTTCCGCGATTAATAACTTATAGTTATTCGCAGTTATTCGAATCATTTTTATTGTTATTGGAGTTTGCTTGAATGCCGAAAAAAGGACAATGTGACCAATGTACGGGGCTTTGCTGCAAATATTTCGCATTCCCTATCGAGACGCCGGAGGATAAGGGCGATTACGACGATATAAGATGGTATTTATGCCATAAAGATGTTACCGTATTCGTCGAGGACGGTGACTGGTATATAAATATAAAGAACAAATGCAGGCATCTTTCCGAAAAAGATCATCGCTGTCGAATATACGATAAAAGACCGAAGATCTGCAGGGGATATCGTCACTCGAACTGCGACTTTGTCGAGGGCAAATATCACTATGAGCTGCATTTTACAGATGACAGGCAGATGGAAGAATACATAAAAATTAAATTCGGCAACAACGTCACGGAAAAAAAGAAAGCAAAAAAGAATAAGAGAAAGAAATGAAGATACCGCCGGTAAAAGGAACAAGGGATTTTTATCCACAGGAAATGGCCGTCCGGAACTGGATTATCGACGGCTGGAAAAAAGTTTCGCATCGCAACGGCTTCGAGGAATATGACGGGCCTATATTCGAATACCTGAAGATGTTTCAGATTAAAAGCGGTGACGAAATCGTCGAGCAGCTTTTTTCCCTGACGGACCGCGGCGGAAGGGACCTGGCCCTGCGGCCGGAGATGACGCCCACGCTCGCTCGAATGGTCAACCAGCGGATAAATTCTCTGCCAAGGCCTATCAAGTGGTTCTCTGTCCCCCGGTTATTCCGCGCCGAACGTCCCCAGAAGGGCCGGTTGCGGGAATTCTTCCAGTGGAATATCGACATTATCGGTGAAGACAGTGTCCTTGCCGATGCCGAGATAATATTCACAACGATAGATTACCTGCGGGACATTGGTTTGACGCCTCAGGATATTAAGGTCAGAATATCAAGCAGGAAATTTTTAGCGGGATTTCTTAAGGGATTAGGAATCACCGAACAAAAACTCGGTGCTTTGTATGTATTGCTCGATAAAAGTGCAAAGCTACCGGCCGATGTATTCGAAGAAATGCTTATAGAGCAGATTCCGGAGAAAACTATATCGGACAAAATCCTCAAATTCATGGTAGAGCAATCCAGTGAGCAAATGGTTGATTTGATCGGTCCCAATGAATGCGCTCGGTCCGCTCTCGATGAGATCAATCAGATTTTTGAATATCTTAAACTAATGGGTGTGAGTGACTTTTGTATTTTTGATCCCGGTATTGTTCG
>CAYVXS010000653.1:0-2100 GCA_964454885.1 uncultured Pirellulales bacterium | reverse complement strand
ATACATCATCTGATACCACAGATACAAAGTCGAAATCCTTAATTTCTATCTCCTTCTTTTCTTCCAATGTTCCATCCGGTCTGTACGACATTTGCTTGTATCGCTTCAGGTACCAGCCCCCATTGCCGGAAGGCTGCATCTCAGCCTCATTTTTCGAGAGCAAAACATGCCCATTCCCAAAATCGTGATGGTTTTCATATCTTATTATAGCTCCACCTTTAGCGGGATCTATAACATAGCGAAGCAACGTTTGTGGATTCTGTTTTAATACAATTTCAACGTCATAGACATCACCATCATCAGTGCTCCTGCGAGTAATCTTACGCGAGATTAGCTTTTCTTCTGAATAATTCAAAAATCTTTGTCCAAAGGTTGTGTTCCTCGAAGGCAGAAAATCCTTCGGCAATTGTTTGGGTTCACGTATAACAGCAACTGTATCACCTATATTATATTCTTTAGACATCTCTTTAGTTGTCACTGTTCTTATTTTGCTTACACTACTTCCTGATCCTATTTCATAATCCAACCTTACCTTCTCATCCTTAAAGATAGCTTCAGGTTGAGATATTATCTCCTTTCGCTTTTCAAGACCTTTATCGTCATAAAATGTTACATGACTTATTACCCGAATGTGGCCGGAAACTAAGAGTGACTTATTAGCTTCAGATGCCTCGATGAGCTGCTTAAGCACCTCGTCCGGGTTTGGAACTTCCTGTGCGAATACGTTCATTGGAAAGAATAATATGGCGATGGAAAGTAGGATTATATGTTTATATCTCATAATAAGTCTCCCCGATATTTTTACCCGCGTTACTTCACAGAACTTTACAATTATATCATATATATCTTGAATTGCAAATGTTTTGGCCTTTTCTATTGCTGATTAGGTAGGTATTTCGGCAAATTGGTTTACTTTTTTTGAGGTTTTAATATTATCCGCTATTTCAAAGCGTTATCATACGAAGGGGGCGTGAATCGATAAACGGTCGATTTTAGTGGATTTTTATGAATTTTTGGATTATTGTGTAGCTCCGAAAGACAAATGTTTACATTGATTGAAAGCTGAAAGGATAAATCTGTTCGATGAAGGGACTATATAAATTCAACGAAATCGAAAAAAAGTGGCAGCAGTTTTGGGAGCAATCCCGGACATTCAGGGCCCACGACTGCGACGATACCAGGCCCAAATATTATGTTCTGGATATGTTTCCCTATCCTTCGGGCCAGGGCCTGCATGTAGGCCATCCGGAAGGCTATACCGCCAGCGATATTGTCGCCCGGTTTAAACGGATGAAAGGTTTCAACGTCCTGCACCCGATGGGCTGGGATGCGTTCGGCCTGCCGGCCGAACAATACGCAGTCCAGACGGGGACCGCCCCGGAAAAGACAACGCAAAAGAACGTGGATAATATCCGCAAGCAAATCAAGTCACTCGGTTTCAGCTACGACTGGGACAGAGAAGTTAATACCACCGACCCGAATTATTACAAGTGGACACAGTGGATATTTCTTAACATGTTCAACAGCTTCTTCGATGAGGCCGAGCAGAAGGCAAAACCGATCGAGCAGTTACCGATTCCACAGGGATTGAGCGAGCAGGACCGGCGGAAATATATCGATGATAATCGTCTTGCGTATGAGGCCGAAGTCGCCGTCAACTGGTGTCCGGCACTTGGGACAGTCCTGGCGAATGAGGAAGTGGTAGGGGGAGTGAGTGAAAGGGGCGGGCATCCGGTAATTAGAAAACCGATGCGGCAATGGATGCTTAGAATTACAAAATACGCAGAAAGGCTGCTGGATGATTTGGCAGAAGTGGACTGGCCCGAATCTATAAAGAAACTCCAGCAGGACTGGATTGGAAAAAGTATCGGGGCCGATGTGGATTTCAAGGTCGATGGTTTCGATGAGACGATAAGGGTTTTCACAACCCGGCCCGATACGTTGTTCGGAGCGACGTATATGGTCATGGCCCCCGAGCATCGGCTTGTGGATATTCTGACAACCGAAGATAAAAAGGATGCCGTCAAGAAATATCGCGAAGAGGCGGCCCGCAAGAGTGATCTGGATCGTACAGATTTAGCCAAGGATAAAACGGGAGTT
>CAYVXS010000652.1:0-2110 GCA_964454885.1 uncultured Pirellulales bacterium | reverse complement strand
TGCTTCGCCCTGGCGTTTGAGCGCGCCGGAATCGAAAGTATCGTCGAAGTCTGCATAACCGAGAAAGTTTTCGGGACTGTCAGCTCCGCCTTTGAGGAAATATTCGCCTGTCTCGGTGAATTGAAGATAACGCTTGCCGATGTATTTAAGCATTCCTTTGGAACGGAAATCTCGGCCGGTTTTGTCACTCGGACCGACTGTGAAAGTCTCGCCGGCACCGTCGAACGCTGTCGGCGAGCCGGCATTCGGATCATTAACGAGTGCGATGTCACGACCTGTCCGGAATGAGACAGAGTAATTCCATTGTCCCTGTTCGTCCGGCGAAAAGTTCACTCGCCATTGATTGCCCGATTTCGCGCCGGTTTGAGCAGCGTTGCCGTCGGCTGCATAATAGCCGGGAACAACGTATCGCTTGTCGCCTTTGCTGAAGGTGACGTTAAGACAGTAATCCCGGAAAGGATTGGGCTCGGCGGTTTCGTTTGTCTGGGGGCCGGTAAAAGTCAGCGTAATTTTATGCCACTTTTTCATCTCGCCGGAAATAGCCGTTTTGTTTTGGCCGTGAGAAATGATTGAGACGATAAGAGTGAGAAAAAACGCCAACGATAAAATTAGTTTGTATCGAATCATGTTATTAATTCTCCATATATAACAGATAAAATAACACCCAGATATATTACAGGAAAAAAACGAGGTTAACAACAGGAGCTTGCACAAAAAAAGCCGAGCTATAACAGCCCGGCCTGTTTTCCGGTGGATTTGTCTCTTATTGGGTTGTGAAACAGTTCGGATCGAAGAACTCAGCCTCTTTTTGTTGCGAGTAATCGAAAAAGAAATCTCCGAACTCGCCGTTTCTCGGATCATGAAAGCACATTCGGACGGGCAATTTGCTCTCGCGAAGAGCCCATATCGAGAGCCATTCAGGTGTTTCTTTGTGTTTTATTTCGAAAACGACGGTTTCTTCCGACGCTGCGGTATCGGCGGTTTTGACGGTAGTAACACCTTCTTCGGAAGGGATGCTGTTAATGATAGTATCGAGTGAAAACCTTCCATCCGAGTGTAGGTCCCCTAAGAGAAAACTCGAAAAACCCATCGGATTTGTTGGTTGTTTGGTTGTTTTGTCGAATGCTACGGTGTTGATTTCTCCGTTCGAGAAGCCGGCAAAAATTACCTTGTCGTCTTCATGTACTCTAAAACGGGAATCGCTGGATTTCCATATTTCTACTTTTTTTGCCTCGGACGATGTGTCATAGCTCAGGTAAATTGTTAAGTTGAAAAAAGGCACCGATTCGAATTGTTCGGTAATATCCGCCAGAGCAATAGACGAACCGTTTCTGCCGAAGTGGCCAATGCCTATTAACACTGCAATAATTATCGCAGCCGCAGCGGCGAATTTTGCTATTGGACTTTTCATAATTAATCTCCCAAGATTCGGCAATTTGAATACCGATTTTTGTTTAATTGATTTTTTCTGTGCGTCAAGTAATTCATTAAGGATTATATGATCCGTTTGGGAGTTGGTTTTAATATCCAGCTCCAGATTCTTAACGACTTTTTCTATATTCTCTGTCGATCTCACTTTTCCACCTCACCGTTAAGGATTGACCGCAGTTTATTAAGTCCATATCGATATCGACCTTTGACGGTATTGACCGAGACGCCCTGTAATTGAGCGATTTGTCTGAAGTTCATATCGACACGAAGGTGCAGGATGATGGTTTCACGCTGCTCGTATGGTATTTGAGCCATTATATCACTCCATCGTTTTAATTCTTCGCTCTGTATCATCCACTGCTCGGGTGTTTTAAACCGTGAGGCTATGGATTCCGCTTCTTCCAGCCGGACAGTCTGACGATATTGATTAGCTCGGTTTTTATTCCTGGAGCGATTGGCAACACATGTCAACAGGTATCTTTTAAGGTTGCCGCTTAGCTTGAGTGTCTCGGCCGATTGAACGAATGAAATGAAGACATCGTGCACAACATCTTCAGCATCACTCGAATTATTTGACAGAATCGCCGCCAATCGCAGCAGGTCTTTCTTATACTTTTCATAGATACGGCGAAGAGCATCGCTGCTGCCGCACTTGAACTTCCATATTAACACTTTATCT
>CAYVXS010000651.1:0-2111 GCA_964454885.1 uncultured Pirellulales bacterium | reverse complement strand
CAGGCCTATGTACGCGTGATGCGGGGATGTAATAATTTCTGTACGTACTGCATCGTCCCTTATGTTCGCGGGCCGGAAGCCTGCCGGCCACCCGATGCCGTCATCGAGCAGATTAAAAGACTGGCCGATAACGGGATAATACAGGTTACGCTGTTAGGCCAGACGGTCAATTCGTATAAATACAACCAGGGCGGAAAGACATGGTCGTTAGCCGATTTGCTCGATGCAGCCGGTGACATCGGGGGAATCGAGTGGCTCAAGTTTGTGACAAGCTATCCATCAGAGGAATTTTTCGATGATATCATGCATGTTATGGCCGGCTCGCAAAAAGTATGCAGTTATCTGCATATCCCCGTCCAGAGCGGGTCGGATAAAATCCTTAAGGCTATGAACCGCCGATATAGCAGCCAGTGGTATCTGGAGCTGCTTGAAAAGGCCAGAGACATTGTGCCGGATATTGCAATTGCCGGCGATTTTATTGTCGGCTTTCCGGGGGAGACCGAGGAAAATTTCCAGGCGACGGTGGATTTAACGGAAAAAGCAAAATATAAAAACGCCTTTATATTTAAATATTCACCCCGGCCGGGCACGACCGCCGATAAAAGATTGCCCGATTCGATACCGGCGGAAGTTAAACAAAGACGAATCGTCGAGCTTCTTGCCGTGCAGGAGAAAATCAGCGATCGGCTGAGCCGCCAGTTTCTGGGCAAGCAGGTGAAAGTTCTGGTCGAAGGCCTGAGCAAGAAGGCACATCAGAACCTCGACACGGATGGAAACCCTCAGCTTGTCGGGCGAACGGCAACGGATTATATTGTTGTCTTTAACGGCCCGGAATCGCTGGCCGGCAGGTTTGCGAACGTCAAAATAACCGACACAAGCCCGCTGACTTTATTCGGGCAACTTGTTCGAGAGTGAAATTTCGATAAGGAACATAAATCCATGACAAAACTGTCTGATAAAAAAGGTTACATTTGCGATATGGACGGCGTTATCTACCACGGCAACAGGCTCGTGGAAGGGGCGAAAGAATTTGTTGACTGGTTGAAACAGCAACAGAAGAAGTTTTTGTTCCTGACCAACAGCAGTGCAAAATCTCCGAAAGAGCTGAAACAAAAACTGTCCCACATGGGGATCGAAGTCGGCACGGAAGATTTTTTCACATCCGCACAGGCCACGGCGAGCTTTTTAGCCAGCCAAAATCCCGGAGTCGGCGTCTATGTCATCGGCGAATCGGGTCTTATCAATGCCCTTCATGATTCCGGTTTTTATATCGACAACGTCAATCCAACCTATGTAGTTGTCGGCGAGTCGCGGACTTATAATTTCGAACAGATCGAGCTTGCCGTACATCTTATACTCAACGGCGCGAAGCTTATCGGGACCAATTCCGACCTGACAGGCCCTTCGGAAAAAGGTGTGGCCCCCGCCTGCCGGGCCTTGGTAGCACCGATAGAAATGGCTACGAACAGAAAGGCCTATTTCATCGGCAAGCCGAATCCGCTTATTATGCGTCATGCAATTGCAAAAATCGGGTGCCGGCTCGAAGATACCCTGATTATCGGCGACAGGATGGACACCGATATTATCGCCGGTATCGAATCGGGAATTGAAACGGCACTTGTCCTCAGTGGCATTACAAAAAAGGAGGACCTTGCGATGTTCCCATATCAGCCGAATTATATTTTCGAGCGGGCGGTTGATATTATAAACGCCGGATGAACTTCTGTTTTTAAATGAAAAAAAGTGTTTCGAGTAAGAAATGTTGTCCCGTGTTTTAACTTTCCTTTGCCTTTGCTTCTGTTTCCGTTGTTTCAGCCGCGGCTTCGGTTGCAGCTTCTTTTTCAAGACCTTCTTTGCCTTTTTTGCCGGCATGACTCTTGCGGTGAGCGACTTTCGGCAGTCCCGTTACAGGATCGCCTTCCATCCATCGCTCCTCATCTTTGAGCTTCTCGATGCGTTCGGCTCTGTTTAAAACGTTGCGGTGTCTGGTCAAAGCACCTTTGATTTTCAAAGAACGATCAATTGACATTCAAATTTTCTCCTAAACTACTTTACTTTCTTGCCGTACGCATCGCTAAAATAATGCGGTGCAAATTTTTCATATCCTTGCG
>CAYVXS010000650.1:0-2118 GCA_964454885.1 uncultured Pirellulales bacterium | reverse complement strand
CGCACGATCCGCAGCGATTTCGCCTGGTCTCGTTTATGACCGACGGCTATATCGGTAACGAATCCGAGATTCTCGCCGAAGTCCATAACCGACTCGGAGACAGCAGGATTTTCAGCTTCGGCGTCGGCTCATCCGTTAATCGCTACCTGCTCGACAGGATGGCAAAGCTCGGCAGGGGAGCCGTGGCTTATATCGGACTGGATGAAAGCGCCGGGGAAATTATCGATTTGTTCTACGAGCGCATCAGTCACCCGGCGCTTGCCGATGTTGCAATCGACTGGGGCTCTTTGAAAGTCACCGATGTTTATCCGGCAAAAGTCCCCGATTTGTTCGTCGGCAGGCCCGTGATATTGACCGGCAGATTCGAGGGCGAGCGCAATACGACGATTCGTGTCACCGGCAAGGTCGGGAATCTCGACCAGGAAATCGTCATACCGTTTAATCCCGGAGATTCGGGTAATACTCACGGCGGTATCGCCTGCGTGTGGGCGCGTAAAAAGATAGAGACGCTCGCTTCTCAAGGCACGTACGACAGGGACGGCGAGCTGCCTGAGCAGATAAAACAGGTCGCTCTCGAATACGGTTTGATGTCGGCATATACGGCTTTTATCGCCGTCGATTCCTCTCACCGGACAGCAGGCGAGCACGGCGTGACAGTCAACGTGCCCGTTCCCGTTCCATACGGCGTTCAGTACGACACTACCGTACAGGAATGACCGGTATTTGCGGGTAACTGCAGGCCAAAACAAGGAACCGGCAATAATAAATTTATTTTGGAGTAAATTTTTTTACACATCATATAATACAATTTTGTAATCACGAGACATTCGTCTTACGATAGTAAAAATGATTTATATCGGACATAATTGCCGATAAAATGGGTATAAATTGCAAACATATCTGTTTTGAATACTACAATAAGCCTCAATTTATCGGAGCTAATGATAGTAATATCACTAATCACATCGCAAGGTTCGATCATACGTAGAAAACGGGTGTATTAGTATTGATAAGGCCCGTTTTTGCTTGACGTTTGATTTTCAATGTAGTACAATATCCACTATAAAACAGGGGAGAAGGCTTCCCTTCTTAGGATGCGCGGAAGGGTTTGCTTTGAGTAATTGCGCAGGGTTATATGTACGAATTCAATGGGGGGGCATTGGATATGCTGTTAAAGAAAATGGATTTTTGTTCGGCGGTGATGAAAGTGTCACTGCCTGTAAAACGGTACGTGGAGAAGGTGCAGGTGGCCGGCGACAGCATATTGTTTTTATTTTCATACCCCGGATGCACAATCGCAAAAATCGCTGAACTTCGTACGGCTCATATCGTAGGGGGGATTAAATGATTACAAAGGGTGATACAACACAGGACAACAAAAAGAAGTCCAATATGCGATTCGGTGAATTACTCGTGTCCAAAGGGCTTTTGAACAACAGCGACTTAAGCGAGGCGTTGAACGAGCAGCGCAGCCGCGGCGGCCGGCTCGGTGAAATATTGATAAGGCTCAAGATGCTCAGCGACGACGCGGTAAGAAGCGCGCTGGCCGAGCATCTTTCCACGGAGTTCGTTCATTTAGACCTCAGCGAAATAGATATGAACGCGGCCCGCCTCATACCGGAAGTAATCGCCAAGCGTTTCTCGCTTGTTGCAATCGGACAGAAGGACAACCGCCTGACGGTGGCGATGGCCGACCCGCTCGACGTGATAGCGACCGACACGGTCACCCTTAAGACCGGCCGCGAGGTAAAACCGGTATTAAGCACGCGCCGGGAGATACAAAACGCTCTGGAAGTTATTTACCACGGTTCCGACGTGGATGAGCAGAGGCTTCGCGACCTTGTTGATCTGCAGGTCGAGGATGAAGTGACCGAGCAGGACGCGGTGATGGAAGACGCCCTCGAAGCGGACATCAGTGTCGAAGAAGCCGCTACAAGGGCGCCCGTTATTCGGTTCGTGGATCTTTTGCTTCGCCAGGCGGTAAAGAGCCGGGCAAGCGATATTCATATCGAGCCTCAGGAAAATTCGATGGTTGTCCGCATGAGAATCGACGGAGTGCTGCGGGACATGGTTCCTCCGCCGAGAAAGATGCAGGCCGCCGTATCGCTGATCGAACAG
>CAYVXS010000649.1:0-2118 GCA_964454885.1 uncultured Pirellulales bacterium | reverse complement strand
TTTCGCAAGGATGTTACCGCCAAGCTGTACGGCGGCGATGTCACTCGAAAAATGAAGGTGCTCAAAAGGCAAAAGGAAGGTAAGAAACGCATGAAAAGCATCGGCTCGGTGCAGATACCGCAGGAAGCCTTTATGAGCATTCTGGACTCGAAAGACAGCGAATAAGCCTTTTCGAGCCGTGCGGACAATAAAAGAAAACACCCCGGAGCCGACAAATCATTATCAGCTATATTAGCTGTGAAGGCAAAGATACGGTCATATTCAGCCGGTGGTTTTACCGCCGGTCGAATCGCCATAGTTTTTATAAAAATATAGTTGTTATGGTGCTGATTTTGGTGTAAATTACAGTGCTTATTTGAGAGTTTGAAAACGCAATATTTTGACCCAATTTGGCAATTAAACACAGAGGTTTATTATGAAGGCAAATTTTAACAGGAATGCCCTTGCCGAGGCTTTGGGCCTGGTTACATCAATAGTTCCGAGCCGGACGCCGAAGCCGATATTACGGTGCGTGCAAATAACCGCCGGGAAGAAAGAAGTGCGGATTTGCGCGACGGATCTGGAGGTCGGCATTAATTATCTTATATCCGAGGTCCAGGTCGAGGAGCCGGGTGAAGCAATCATCCCGGCCGACAGGATATCGGCTATTGTCCGCGAAAGCACCGACGACGTTCTGGCACTGGAAGTCACCGAAAGTACATGTGAAATCAAGGGGGCGGACAGCCACTTTACAATTTACGGCCATGAGCCGGGTCAGTATCCGACCGTGCCGGATTTCGACGGCGAGGCCGAGATAAAAATCCCTTTGGGCGCGCTTCAGGCCGGTATAGAACAATGTCTTTTTGCCACGGCGAGAGAAAGCAGCCGCTATGCGATTAACGGCGTGCTATGGGAAATAAAAGACAAGAAATTGTTTTTGGTAGCCACGGACGGCAGAAGATTGGCACGCAGTAAGGTCAAACTCGCATCGGCCCCGGCAAAGGGCCAGGTCCCGGTGAATTTGATAGTCCCGGCCAAAGCGATGAGCCTGCTGGATAAAATCGGCAGCAGTGAAAAAGATACCGTCTCGGCAAAGCCCGTCGATAATCAAATTCTGATAAGCTGTGCAAATGTTGTCATCAGCTCGAACCTGGTCGAAGGAAATTTCCCTAAATACGAGGACATTATCCCGAGCGATTACGACAAGAAACTGATGCTCGCAACCGATGTGGTACTAAGCGCGGTTCGCCGGTCCTCATTGTTGACCAGTGAGGAATCAAGAGGAATCAAGCTTTCCGTGGAAAAGGACAAGCTGGTATTTACAGGCAGGGCGCCGGAGACCGGCGATGCACAGGTCGAAATGCCTATCGACTATAAGGGCGAGCCTATAGAAATAGGATTCAATCCGCAGTTTCTGATCGATGTGCTGCGTGTTATAAAGACGCCGGAATTCGATTTGGAGCTGGGCCAGGGTGACAGGCCGGGCCTTATAAAAAGCGGGACCGATTTGCTCTATGTCCTGATGCCCATTAATCTGGGTTAATATAATATTCTAACTGTCTGTGAAAAGATTAATCTTTTCTGTTGGATTTCAATAAGTTATGAGTGAAGGAGCACAAATATATAACGCCGTCCGGCAGCAAAAAAAGCAGATTCTCTATAGAACTGTCAGATTGAATGAGGCTCTCGAGCAGCTTATGGCCGAGGAGGTTTCGCCGCGACAGAACAGATACGGCTCTGTTGTCGAACTATGGAGGCGGATTCTGCCGGTCGAGCTTGGCAAGCACTGTGAAATTACCGATATTTCCGGCGGACAGTTGACGGTACGGGTGGATTCGCCTTCATACAAATACGAGCTGCATCTATGCAGCTCTGAAATTCTTAGAGAGCTGCAGCGGCAGTGTCCTAAAGTAAGAATAACGAAAATCAAATTTATTATCGCTTAGATAAATAAAGGCAGAAGCAATATATGAAAAGCCATACATACGATGCCAGTAAAATAAAAATTCTCGCGGGTCTGGAAGCGGTTCGAAAACGGCCGGACATGTATATCGGCGACCGCGGCAGCGGAGGCCTGCATCATCTGGTATATGAAGTGCTCGATAACTCCATCGATGAGGCACTGGCCGGATTCTGCGA
>CAYVXS010000648.1:0-2118 GCA_964454885.1 uncultured Pirellulales bacterium | reverse complement strand
CCTGCGAGCATTGGTTAAGTTATTAGACGGCATTTCTGATGAACAAATAGTCAATCTCAACATACCTACAGGTATGCCGCTTGTGTATGAATTAAACGATTCATTAGAATCCATAAGAAGCTATTATTTAGGTGACCCGGAAAAGGTCAAAAAGGCGATGGAGGCCGTAGCCAACCAGGGCAAGGCTAAAAAAAAATTGGAGAACATATAATGTCGGAGAAAATAATAAAATTACTCGGTGAAGATGCAAAATCATTACTGGAACATACCTGCGAGACGGTGAAGAAAACAGACTTACATCTTCCCGGCCCTGATTTTATTGACAGGGTAATGATTCATACGGACAGACCTAACAATGTTCTTCGAAATCTGAGCTCCTTATTTAACCATGGCAGACTTGCCGGCACAGGTTACCTTTCGATTCTTCCTGTTGATCAGGGTGTGGAACATTCGGCGGGAGCATCTTTCGCGCCTAACCCGATTTATTTTGACCCTGAGAACATTGTAAAACTTGCCCTTGAAGGTCAGTGCAACGCGGTCGCTTCCACACTTGGAGTGCTTGGGGCGGTGTCCAGAAAATACGCACATAAAATACCTTTCATCGTAAAACTGAACCATAACGAATTACTTACTTACCCGAACAAGTATGACCAGAGGATGTTCGCATCGGTAGAGCAGGCATTCAATTTGGGAGCCGTCGCAGTCGGAGCAACGATTTATTACGGCTCAGAGGAATCCAACAGACAAATCGAGGAGGTTTCCCATGCATTCGAACGCGCCCATGAGATGGGCATGTTTACGGTTCTCTGGTGTTATCTTAGAAACAGCGCATTCAAGAAAGACGGCGTCGATTATCATGTTTCATCGGATCTTACCGGGCAGGCAAACCACCTCGGCGTTACCATACAGGCCGATATCGTTAAGCAAAAACAGCCGGAGTGCAACGGGGGTTTCAACGCAATAAATTTCGGCAAGACACATAAATTTGTTTACGAAAAACTAACCACCGATAACCCTATAGATTTGACGCGCTATCAGGTTGTGAACTGTTATATGGGAAGAATGGGATTGATAAATTCCGGCGGCGGTAGCGGAAAGAATGATCTGCAACAGGCGGTAAAAACAGCAGTAATCAATAAACGGGCGGGCGGCATGGGACTTATATCCGGGAGGAAAGCCTTCCAGAAACCTATGAAGGATGGAATTGAGCTTCTAAACGCCATACAGGATGTTTACCTGTCAAAGGAAATAACCGTAGCTTAGCCTTGTCGTAAAAACAGACCGGTTATTCGTAAAAATTAACTCTTTCCATATATCACCCGGAAGTTTGTGTGGTGGGGCCTGTTTCCGATTACCGAGCATACGCCTACTCAAAATTGAGCAATTACCCTATTTGCATTTTTTTATATTGGTTGGAAGATATATCCTGTAAAAAGATTATTTTTTAAGGAGTGAACAAAAAAAGCCTGATGAGTTTTACTCGCAATTTGGTGAACTCAAAATGACAATCATTGAATTTTATGAGGTGAAGAAATGTATGAAAAAAAATTTATTCCGGTCCTGCTTCTGTGCAGCATAGTCATTTTCACAGGCTGTAAACAAGAAAATCCGGGAAGCAGCAGTGCAACTGATGCAAATGAGTTCAAAAGCGAAGTTTCCAAAGCAATCAAGTCAGGTGGCGATTATTTTAATACTCAAAAAGAAGCCGCCGTTAAAAAAGCCCAGGAAACTTATACCACGCTGGAAACGGAGTCTCAGCAATTAATTTCGGACATCAAGGCCTCGGGGAAAGAAGCCTGGCAGGACTTAAACTCAGATCTTGATCAAAAATTGAAAGTAACGAATCAAAGATTGGCTGAGTTAAAAGCAGCCGGTGAAAATGATTTACAAAAAGCAACGGATGCATTTAATTCCGCTATTGACAAGCTTAAGGAATCTTATCAAAAGACCAAGGCGGAATTTCAAAAGACAAACCAAAAAATAAATTAAAACCGTCATTCATCCGGGTTACAATTGGAAATCAAACAAAGACCTCGTTCGAGTATTACGAGCAGCCCATTGAATTGCCGCAGTTGAAGCATTTGTAACATGTGCCGTTGCGGACGGTGATAGAGCCGC
>CAYVXS010000647.1:0-2123 GCA_964454885.1 uncultured Pirellulales bacterium | reverse complement strand
TTCTTCGATGACATTTTCACCTCTTTTCTTAGTACGAAAGAGCTAGGAGAACACTTTTATCACGCTTGTAAATCTGGCCTGACCAATGGTTGGGTGCGGCATTTGCGGTCCAGTTAATCACTAACTGAAAGAACACACAGGTAGTGACGATGATCATACGATTGTGTTTGTTCATAACGTTTTCCTTTCTTCTGTACAACTATGTATTATATGGTCTGCGTATAAAATTGTTTTGTACGTGTTTTCCCTGTATAAGATACCTAATTCGATACCAGTAATTTCTGTCTTTTTCTGCTGATTTTATACAGGTACTTCGCTTTTTTTATATTATATATTATACTTTCTGCCGGTCAAATCATTAATGTACGGCATACGTACTGTTTGGAAACCCAGGTGGGATTAAGGCATTGACTATATACGGTATTGATTGTAATATACTGCTCGAAATGAGTTTGTATGCAGAAAATTGAAACCATTCCAAAACTAAAGCCAAGGGCTGTCGATGCTCACAAGGGGGATTTCGGCAAGGTTTGTATTATTGCCGGAAGTATCGGTATGAGCGGGGCGGCGGCCCTTGCCGGTCGAAGCGCCCTTAGGGCCGGTGCCGGTCTTGTGCGGGTTGCAACGCCGAAAAGCGTCCTGCCGATAGTCGCTTCGATAGAGCCGTCTTTTACAACGATTCCACTTCCGGAAGACAGCTCCGGCAGAATCTCAACCAGGGCAATTAATATTATCCTGGAGGCTGTTGGCCAAAACGATGCCGTTGCTTTCGGCCCCGGTGTTGGTATAAGCGGCCCCCTTCGTTCTGTTCTGGATACTCTGCTCGAACAGGAAGGATTGAAGCTGGTTATCGATGCCGACGGATTGAATAATTTAGCAGGGATAAAGGATTGGCCCAACAAGCTCAAAGCGAAAGTGATTTTAACACCGCATCCGGGAGAGATGAAGAGGTTGTGGTCGGGTCTGTTTCGTGAGTCGCTGCCGGACCCGAGACGGCAGCAGGCGGCGCAGTTGGCGCAGCATACCGGTACGATTATTGCACTCAAAGGGGCCGGAACTGTTGTCACCGACGGTGAAAAAGTTTACATCAATAAAACCGGTAATCCGGGTATGGCTACCGCCGGTTCGGGGGATGTTCTGACCGGTGTGATAACGGCTCTACTCGGTCAGGGACTAAGTGACTTCGACGCCGCGATTTTAGGCGTTTATGTACACGGCCTGGCAGGTGACATAGCTTCGGAAAGGAAAGGACAAATAGGGATGATAACAACCGATATCATCGATTTCCTGCCGGAAGCGTTTCTTAAAAACGAATAATCATCTTTATTTACACTGCGACGGCTGTCGAATTTTTGGCGGCCATCTCTCCTATGATTTCAACGAAACGTTTGACCATCTTCTCGAAAGGCCAGGCCTTTTCGGCACGCTTTTTGTTTTCATCACACCAGATAAGCGCCAGCGGTAAAATCACGGCCTCAACAGTTGTCCCTTCTAATTCGCTCGCTAATTGCCCGAGAGCGTTTGACACTCGAATCGGTATATCAAGCATTTCCGCAGAAAAATCCTCGTCATTACATCCTCCAGCGGAACCTGTAATAAAATGTTCCCTGCATACAAGCGGTCTTTGTTCGTAAATAGTGCAAATATCCCGGTGTAAAAACGGACAGACAATTTTCAAACTCGAATACCACTCTGAAATGTGGTCCGGATCGGTTGGTTTGTTCGATGTCGAATCTGATAATTGATGTACAAAGTCTTTGGTTGTTTTCTGAGTCAGGAGATGGCGTGACGTAATGAGGCAGTTTTTCCATGTCGAGTGTCGTTTTTCCGCCGGGGCTTTGTCAATTTCATCTTTTAATCGAAATGCCTCAGGAACCGACAGAGGTATAAGGCAACGTTTACAACAGGCCGAGCAGCCTTTATGACATGGGATCTGCTCTCCATTATTTTGTATGTTTTTTATCACTATGTCATTGATTTTCGAACAAATCGCTCGTGCCAGCGGAACCATGTCGGCCAATTTTGCTTGGATTTGCCTGACATTAATCTGGAGACAAATTTTTTCATCGAGGATATCCAGTTCTAAATCGATGACTTTTGCGTCGGAATTAGAATCAAAAACC
>CAYVXS010000646.1:0-2129 GCA_964454885.1 uncultured Pirellulales bacterium | reverse complement strand
TAAAGAAAATAATTATAACCGTTGACGAATGGCCTCATAGCAGCCCTCAAGCCAGCTTGAAGGGGCAACCATGGTCGTACCGACCAGGGCTAAACATTTCGTATGCGAAGTTTTCGACAAATGCAGAACGTTCTCTACAAATTGACCAAATTTGAAAAAACAAAGCCAATGTCAAAATAGGCAAAATAGTACAAGTTCTTTGAAATAAAAAGATTATGAGAAAAATGTTGGTTTTTGGATTTTTTGGCACTAAAAAACAAAGCCAATTTTCAGACGGAAGACAGCAGTGAACCACTTGGGGTTCACCGTCATGAACTCAATGTAGTTCATGGAATTCAGAAGAAAATTTGAAAACAAAGCCAATTTATCCCCAAAGGAAGCCAATTTTCGATTATTCTTGAGTCTTTGATACACATTTGTATAATCTGCTTTTTAAGTAAAGGCAAGGTGAAAGATTTTATTAGGAGAACTAAACAAATGATAGATGCTCCGAAAGGAAATGCTGTAGTAGGACAATCAGGCGGGCCAACCGGCGTAATCAACGCCTCATTGGTCGGTGTTATCGAAGAGGCAAAGAAATACCCCCAGATAAAAAATATCTACGGCGCAATCCATGCCGTAGCCGGTATGGTCAAGGATGAATTTATAGATTTAGGCAAACTCTCGCCCGAGATACTCGAAGGTGTGGTGGCTTCGCCGTCATCAACTATAGGCACCAGCCGGGATAAGCCGGACGAAGAATATTGTGCTAAAATCATGGAAGTTTTCAAAAAACGCGATATCCGCTATTTTTTCTATATCGGCGGCAATGATTCGGCCAACACTGCTTATATTCTTAACTCGGTGGCCGATGATGTAAATTTCGATATCCGTTCGTTCCACATTCCCAAGACAGTAGATAACGACTTGCTGGTAACAGACCATTGTCCCGGCTTCGGCACGGCTGCGAAATTCGAGGCCTGTGCCCTGATGGGAGACGATCTGGATAACAGGGCACTCCCGGGGGTGAAAATTGACGTGATAATGGGCCGAAACGCCGGTTTTTTAACCGCTGCCTCGGTTTTGGGCAGGCAAAGAGAGGACGACGGGCCACATTTGGTTTATATCCCCGAAAGACCGGTTTCGATTGATAAATTTATCACGGATATCGAAGGCGTTCTGAAAAAGCTCGGTCGATGTGTCGTCGCCGTCAGCGAGGGGATATGTGACACCGACGGGGAAACCTGGGCGAAGAAATTAGCCAAACAGGCGGAAGTCGATGCCCATGGTAACATACAATTATCCGGTACCGGTGCTTTAGCCGACTTTTTGGCCAGCCAGGTCAAGAGCAAGCTGAAAGTCAAACGCGTCCGGGCGGATACCTTCGGTTACCTGCAGAGGAGTTTTGCAGGACTCCAATCAGAGATAGATGTTCGGGAAGCGCGGTGGTGCGGCCGTCACGCCGTTCAATATGCCATGGAGCACGATAACGGCTCAGTAGCGATAAAGCGAACCGGTGAGGGGGATAATTACAAAGTTGAGCTATTTAAGACCGAGCTGAAGAACGTGGCGGAAAAAACCAAATCCATGCCGGATGAATTCATCAACGCCGAAGGCAACGGTATCACAGAAGCATTCGTTAAGTATGCGATGCCTTTAACCGGCGGGCTACCGAAAACAATTTATTTAGGTAACTATCCGAAAATTTAAATTCTTGTGATATATGCAAAAGGTTGATTTTACAATTCCCACATTCGGCGAACGAACCATCCAATCTCCCGTGTCGTTATCGGAGAGAAATAACGATTACATAGCCAACTATGTGGAAGACAACGAGCGTATTCTTTACAGCATCGATACCAGCCGGGATACACAGGCAATCAACTTTATCGAGAGCGACTTAATCGAAAAAGCCGGTCCCAGAGAGAAAATCTATTTTAATCCGGCAGAAGTAACCGCCGGGATTGTAACATGCGGTGGATTATGCCCCGGCCTCAATAATGTTATACGTGCGATTGTTATGTGTTTGTGGTATCAATACGGGGTTACTCGCATTTGTGGTATAAGGTACGGATATCGCGGATTTATCTCTAAGTTCTGCCTGCCGGTTATGCAGCTAACTCCGGAAAAGGTCATGGATATTCACAACA
>CAYVXS010000645.1:0-2131 GCA_964454885.1 uncultured Pirellulales bacterium | reverse complement strand
TACGTGTTTTAGCTAAAGTGCAAGCAGGTGCTAATCATTTATTGTATGGTTATTAATTTTTACATTCATCATCTTCATAGGCACCGTCACAACGGGTTTGAATAAATCTGAATTCCGAGACATTCATAACTATTTTGGCGGATTTATTTCAAAATTATATAGAACGTCAATTTAGTATATGCAGCCCTCCCTTTTTAGGTATAGTCTCATATTATCAGATACAACTTATAAGAATAAGATACAAAGGCTTATTTTTATTAACTCGATTCCTCATAGTTTTATGTTAAGACAAAAATCGCATCAGATACTGCTGTTACACCTTAATAGTTAATGCAATGAATTCACAATTGATTAGCCTATGCATTCCTACCTATAACAGGGCCGAATTTCTCGAAGAGACTCTACATTCAATTACAGCTAATTGTCGTGACATTCCCTGTGAAATTGTAATCTCAGATAATGCAAGTAACAACAATACTTCTGAAATCGTTGCCGACTTTTATAAAGAACTTAATATCCATTATTTCCGCAATGATACTAATGTCGGTCCTGAAAAAAATCTTTGCAGGGCGATTGCCGCTGCTTCAGGGAAATATGTATGGTTATTAGGTGATGATGACCCGTTGGTTAATGGTATATATGCTCATCTTATGAATATGGTACAGACGCATCCGGAGCTCGGCTATATTTTCGTACCACGCGAACTGGTGTTTACAGACTTGAGTCCGACACCTGACGGTATACAGCCCGCCGGTTTAAATGACGATCTCTATTTTGAACACGGACGTGACTTGTACGAGGCATACGATGGGCAAATAGCCGGACTTATAGGATTCTACGGCTGCAATATTATACAAAAAAAGATTTGGCAGGATTCTTTTAGTGAACTTAATCCAAAATTGAGCAACTGGTTTCACGTTTCGGTTATACTTAATGCCATCAAAGATGTCCCCTGCGCCATAGCCGGGCAAGTCGGAGTACAAGCTCGCTACGGCAATAGTCCTTTGGAGGGTATCGACAGTCGAATATGGATTGACTACGCGGTGCCTGTAATGCACCAGGCCATTAAGTGGGGATATTCCAAAACATTATGCGAACAAACCATTCGAACTATATTTCGTGCACATGCTTTGATGTATGTTTTAGAAAAAGCACAAGGCAAACGTTGTGGCAATTTATTAACTCTCGCTAAAGAGCTCAATTGCGAGAAAATACTAAAGTGGGACTCTGTCTGGATGAATTTGAGTTTCCTGCCGTGTTTTATGCTTACTCCGCTGCTTTGGATCAGAACTCTGCGTCGTAAATTTCGCAGAAAATGAAAGATTCCATTATGAATATGATACTTCACCGAAATTTTAAGGATTGTTTGAGTCAACGGCGGCAAATACGCCGGTTTCGCAAACTGACTTCACAATACCAATTACTAATAAACAAGCCTGTTATTAATACAATGAACAAACAAACGGATACGCGTCACTTCCTCTCCAGCCTTAGGCAAACAAGGCGGCCTTTTCCTGTAAAAGATATCCGTCCCACTATTGCCGGTTTTGGATCGAATGATTCCTGGCAGCGGGATGGTTTGTGGATGGGCTTCCGGGCCGTATCCGATTTTCATTTTTATGAAGTACTGAATAATCGACTTCCCGGAGCAACATCAGAAACTCATGAGCGAGAGCTCAAAGCAAATGGATTTTTACGGTTCATTGATGAAATAGAAAAAACAACACCTGTTCACGCAGCATTTTTTTACCATTCCGGGCGTCACATTTCAGATGAGCTGTTAAATCAACTCCATGACCGCGGTATCCGGACTGTAATTATGAGCCTGGATGACAAACATCAGTTCTCATATCCGATCGATCCGGTTACCGGTGAATCTCACCAGCTAAGAGTAGCCCGGCAAGCTGATCTATACTGGACCACATGGAAAGTCGGAACGCATATCATAAAACAAATCGGCGGTAATCCCTGGTATAACGCCGAAACAGCCAATCCTTATTTTTACCGACCACTCGGTCTCGAACGTGATTTGGATGTAGTTTTCGTCGGCGCGAATTACGGATATCGCGGACATTTCGTGAATTATCTGCTCAAGCGCGGGATATCTATCGAATGTTATGGTTATGGCTGG
>CAYVXS010000644.1:0-2133 GCA_964454885.1 uncultured Pirellulales bacterium | reverse complement strand
TCTATCCTGATTGAATCCGGATTTGATAGATAAAAGAAAATATCTCTAAACAAAAAGTATGGGAATAACCATAAAAAAAGAATTATGCAGATCAGGAGAACATCAATAGCTTTCCTGATTGTTACCTTGTACCTGATAGAAAAGGAAGCAGGGGATTTCTTACGAACCAAGTACACAATAACAGAGGTAGGTATTGCAATGACGAACCAAAATCCTTGTTCGTAAACGATTTCAGGTATTGTTAGAACCGGCATTTTTTTCCTAAAGGGCTTCTTTTTTTGCCTGGATATATTTCTTATAGGCCAAAAAGACACCTTTAACGACAAGGTGAGGGACATAATTATCGATAAATTCACAGTCGGTGTGTATTGTCTTTGCGCCGGAACCGGTGATAATCGTTTGCGGCCACGTGCCGAGCTTCTCCGCGTAGCGTCTGATGACTTCCTGCAGAGTTCCTACGATTGAATAATACAGGCCGCAGTTTATGGCCTCGGCGGTATTTCTGCCGTATGGCTCCCTGGGCTTGGTGACTTTGATGTTCGGCAACTGCGCAGTATTGTCTTTTAATGCATTTGCACTAATTTCGAAACCGGGGCAGATAACACCGCCCAAGAAAACTCCGTGTTCATCGACAAGGTCGATAGTGACTGCGGTCCCGAAATCGGCGATTACAACAGCATTTTCGATGACATCGAACGCCGCCGCCGCCGAGACCACCCGGTCGGTGCCGACTTTGTCCGGCTCATCGACCCAGAGTGTCATCGGTAGGGGGATTTCTTTGCCGATTACATATATCTTTTCTCCAAGATCATCTTTTACAATTTTCCGGATGAGCTTTGTCCATGCCGGTTTGACGCTGCTGACGACGATGACGCCGTTTCGTTTTTTTTCTTTGGAACCTTCCGCAATCGGCACTTTTTGCCATGCCGATTTCAGGGCTTCTGCCAGTTTCGTCTCGGAATTACCCGGGATGGATTTGATAAACTGTTCCTTATCGTCGAGATAAAGCCCGATGCCTATATTCGTATTGCCGATATCTATTGCGATTACATTCATAATTTGTTTCTCTGAGACTGTGAATTTGCTGTGTATTTTTACTCTATTTTTCCACTGCTGTCAACCCGGATTGATTATGGTTGAGTGATTACCAGATAAGTGAAAGGCAGGTGAGTGAGCCGTTGCCTTTTTCGAATTCGGAAATATCCAGAGTCTGGACCTGGACGCCGTGTTTTTCGCCAAAGCGGCGTAAAAGCACTTCGGTTCGCGGGTAGCCTTCCGGGATTAAAAGTTTATCACGAATTCTCAGGCAGTTCGCGCAGCCGTGCTCGCCGGATTCAGTATGGATAACATCATCGACGTCGAAAAGGTGCAGGTCGAACCATCCGGAAATTGAAATTAATGTGCCGTTGCCGAGATAAGTCATCCCTGTTTTGAGGTGCAGGCAGTTATCGACGGGGACTTTCACGACCCGCCTGCCGAACTGCGAGAGAAATGCTTCGAGGGCTTCGGCACCGAGTTCGTTGGTCCGGCTCGACAGCCCGATATAAGTGGTATCGCCGATATGCAGGACGTCCCCTCCTTCCAGCCTCGCCTCCCCGCCTAATCGGCAGATGGTGTGAGTTTTCCGCAGAATAACTTCCACAGCGGCGTGTTCCAGCTGACGTTTTTCATGCGTATGGGTAATCATGGCGTGCTGCTTCAGGACTACGGCCGTATCTTCGATGAACACACAGTCCGGCAAATCTTCATCGGTCTCGACGTAGGAAACTTTCAGACCGGCGGCCTCCAACGCACGGACATATTCGGCGTGCTGCTGCTCGACAAGCTCTTCGGAGACATTCAAACCTTCGTGGGAGTAATGGTCGCTATAAGAATATGGCACCCTGCGAACAAGTGCCTGTGTCGGCTGGTCCGCTATTTCGTCCTTTTTCATATCAGGTTGATTGGGATTCTTTTCTTTAATCATTTGATAAACCGGTCAAAATAAAATCCTGTTTTACCCCATTTGCAGGACGACTGCAATCTCCTGAGGATTCGAAGCATGAAATCTCTTGAGATTTTATCACATGAGTAGTAAATGTCCCGAATAATTTATCGGGATTATTTGGTTTTCTTGAATAATTCCACACCCTT
>CAYVXS010000643.1:0-2144 GCA_964454885.1 uncultured Pirellulales bacterium | reverse complement strand
ACCTGCCGACAGATTGCCTCGGTAATTTCCGGGTGACAATGCCCTAAAGCGTTGACGCTCACTCCGGAGTACAAATCCAGATACTTTCTGCCTTGAGTATCGTACAGATACATTCCCCGGCCCTGGACAATTTGCGGCGGATTTTTATAGAAATGATATACGCAGGGAATCAGATATTTCTTTTTCTTATCGATAATGGCTTGCGGCCCTGACGGTTCAAGATCAGGCATGTTTCAATTCCTCGATGTTGGTTACATTTTTCAATGCTCCGTCGCTCATTTTTCGCCCCGTTACTTTTTCCAGAGATTCGATGTTAGCCGATACGTTAATGTATTGTCCGGACAGGAGCGAATCCAGGGCGTTTCTATAAATCGCAACGATTTGCCCGGCTGTTTCGGCGGAATCCAGTTGAGCCTCGATACGAATACCGGAAATTTTAACCTGTGCAAGAAGATGCAGTCGGGGCAATATACAAATATCAGTCGATGTGAATAAATGATTTCGACATCGGCGGTCGCAGATAAGAGGGAAAGATTGTCCTTCAGTATCCTGCATTGCGAATCGGTCCTTTCGACAATGCATGGGACAGATATCCTTGGGAGATGCTCCCGAGGCCGAAGCAATCACACAATGTTCCATTAACATGGCAAGCAGAGGTCCCTGACCGATGACATCGACAGACATGCGGCATTTATCGACAAACTCCAAAAGTTCATCTATGGATAATTCGACCGAGGCGGTGACTCTGTCGGCTCCGAGCGTGGAGAGTTCGTCGGCAGAAATACTGTTGCATATATTCAAGGGAAAGTCGGCAAAAATTTCTTTGAATCCGAGGTTTCTGACCATGCTGAGACACCCTAAATTGGAAACGCCGACGGCGAGATTTTTGGTGCCGCGAAATTTTGCGAGCCAGTCTTTCCATTCGGTCATATCTCGCTCATCCGTGACATAGGGCATCATCAATGCGACACGCGCATTCCTTGAAGCGGCACGAGTAGTAAATTCTTTAATCCACAAATCATCCATTTTTCCACTATGGTGAATATATCCATGATTGTTCAGATATATCGCATCGGCTCCGTTATCCAGAGCCGTTCCGGCGGAGGATTTTTCCGAGACATGAACAATCAATTCAGGCATGGATTCGACAGCAGCGGTAATTTCATCGCTTTGCCACTCAGAGAGAATCGGTTCCGGGGCGGCATAACTGAAAAATCTTGGCTCGCGCAATCCGGATGGATCGACACCCGGCAATCCTGCATTTGTGAATGCAAGGGCCGTGGTGAATTCCCTAACGCGGTTGTTCCAAAGATTATCCATCTCAGCGGCATTTGTCGCATAATGGACCGGGTCCTGCCGGTATTCATTCAGTGCCCGCCGGTATGTGGTGACCATTTCAATTATGAATTCGGCCGTCCGCATTCGTCCTTCGATCTTAAATGAGACGATACCATTCTGGATTAAAGCCGGGATGTGCTGAAACATGCACAAATCCTTTCGGGCCAGCAAGTAACCTTCGGTGGGGCCGGTTAATTCGATATTTCCTTTTTCGGAAGTCAGCTTCCAGTTCCATCGGCACGGTTTCATACATCGGCCGCAGTTGGAGCTTTCACCGAATAAAATTCCGCTTATGTAACACAGAGAGCTTTGCGTGACGCACATGTCCCCATGGATGAAATATTCCGTTTCCATGCCGGACTTTTCTGCAATTCGACGGATTTCATAGATGGAGATGTCACGCGAGACAATGATCCGCTTGAATCCCATCATTTTCAGTGTCATAGCCGTTTCAAGATTATGCACGTTCATCATTGTGCTGGCATGTAACGGTATTTGAACGCAGATTTCCCTCGCTAAAGCCGCTACGCCGAGGTCCTGTACGATAATCGCATCGGGACCAATTTGCCCTAAAGTTTTCAGGATGTTCCGAAGCGTTGGAAGCTGTGAATCCCTAACAAGACTGTTCAAGGTAAAATAAAGTTTTTTCCCGTTCTGGTGTGCATATTCAACAGCCCGGGCAAGTTCATCGTCTGTCAGGTTGTAACTTTGGCGATGCTGCCTCATATTCAACTGCTTACCGCCGACATAGACGGCGTCGGCACCGGCATCAAGGACGGCTTCAACGGCCTCAAGAGTCCCGGCCG
>CAYVXS010000642.1:0-2146 GCA_964454885.1 uncultured Pirellulales bacterium | reverse complement strand
CCGTATGGCGGTCGGCTATTCCAGGTTCGCAGATTCAATTTTACGCAGGAACTTCTTCAATTTTTATCGGTGCGTTTGGGGCTGTCGTTGTATCATTAATTGCCATCTGGTTTACTTTACGTAAGCAGCTATCTCGTCCGGCGCGCGAGATGCTTTCCGGCGCTTTAAGGTGGCAATATTTCAAGACCAAGAGGATTTCAAAAGGCAGGATTGGATTTATAATGGCGGCGGTAGCAGCAGTTGGAGCCGTTGTGCTCGTTATTTTAACAGGTACCGGTGACAGCAGTGCCGCATCGGGAGCTTTTTTCGGTGCGGGTGCTTTGCTTTTAATCGCCGGGATTTGTTTGACACAATCCTTATTGAAAATTGCCGCAGGCAGATGGAACAGGGCGGTGACAACATTGGCCGGGCTTGGAATGCGGAATTCTACTCGGCGGACGGGACGCAGCCTCGCAGTTGTGGGATTGCTTGCGTGCGGTATTTTTCTGGTAATCGCGGTCGGTGCGAATAAAAAAGATCCTCTTGCCCAGTCTCAACGGCGAGACTCCGGGACGGGGGGGTTTGCCCTATATGGTGAATCCGCTATCCCGATTCTTTACGATTTGAACAGCAGCGCCGGTAGAGAATCAATGAGACTGGACGACGGGACTCTCGACGGAGTGCAAATTGTGCAGTTCCGAGTGCATGACGGGGACGATGCGAGCTGCCTGAATTTAAACCATGCTCAAATGCCTCGTGTGTTGGGAGTTCAGCCGGAGCAAATTCAAAAACGCGGTGCTTTTAGCTTTATCAGCATGATCGAAGGTACAGATAAACAACAGGCATGGCAATTGCTTAGCCGCGATTTAGGTGATAATGTCGTTCCGGTTGTCGGAGATTATGCGACTGTACACTGGGCTTTGCACAAATCTCTTGGTGACGAAATAGAATATATCGATGAAAGAGGTCGGCAGTTTCGACTGCAATTAGTCGGCATAATAAAGGACTCGATCCTTCAGGGAAGTCTTCTTATCAGCGAAAAGGAATTTGTCCGGCGTTTTCCATCGGATGAAGGTTACAGAATGTTTCTAATTGACACAGACCGCAGTAATATTGAACCTCTCTCCGAAAAATTAATGCTAAGATTGTCACATTTCGGACTGGATCTGACACCGACGACACAGCGATTAGCTGAGTTTATGGCTGTTGAGAATACATATCTTTCTATTTTTGAATTATTGGGCGGTTTGGGATTGATTCTCGGCAGCGTCGGTTTGGGTCTGGTTGTGCTTCGTAATGTGCTTGAAAGGCGGGGAGAGCTTGCTATGCTGCAGGCGGTGGGTTTTGATAAGGCAACTTTGAAAAAGATGGTGTTCGACGAGCACGGCGGCCTTATGTTAGCCGGTCTGGTCTTTGGTGTGATAGCCGCGTTGGTGGCGGTCGCTCCCGTTCTGCGAACACGAGGGGCGCATATCCCTTATTTTACAATTGCCGCTATTGCAATAAGTGCCATAATATGGATATGGCTCGCAACAACTTTTGCACTGAGCGGGAAATTGATGGATGCTCTAAGGAATGAATAACAAGAGCGATATTGAGAATCGGAATCCGGAATGAAATTTGCGTTTGCCAAATTTATACCTGTATCATTTACCATTATAGGTGTAGTGTTGCTGTATTTCTGGCTTAGTGCGGATGCGGCGGATGGATTAAAAGAGCGCTTACCTGAAAAAGAAATATCCGAATTATCATCGGAAGGTGGAAGCATTAAGGACCTGCGGGGAGAGTTGGTTCGATATGATGGCAAACCTGCCGATATACCCGGCGCGTGGCCGCAGTTTAGGGGTGCGGATTTCGATGCAGTTTACAGCTTGGATACGACTCTTGAGCCCATGCCAACAAGCCAACAACAAGTGTCGCTTGCGCGAAGCTGGCCGGATATTGGACCGAGCGTTCTTTGGTCGATTGATGTAGGTGAAGGTTTTGCCGGGGCGGCTATTTTGGACGGACGTGTTTATTTGATAGATTATGATAAGATAAACGAAGCCGACATGATAAGATGTCTGTCTTTGGATGACGGTTCGGATATCTGGAGCTATTCATATCCCGTCAAGATCAAACGCAATCATGGTATGAGCCGGACTGTGCCGGCGGTGACTGAAAAATA
>CAYVXS010000641.1:0-2146 GCA_964454885.1 uncultured Pirellulales bacterium | reverse complement strand
TACAGGACGGTGCCGAACCGTCGTTCGGCTGAATAGTGAAAGTCAGTGTTCCTGAATCGTCGTTAGTGAGCGCATCATCACCCCACGAGATGCTGGCCGTGTTGCCCACGCCCCCGTTGAACGAGAGCACGGACTCAATGCCTGAGAAAACACCTGCCCCGAAGTTCCATACCGTGACGGAGTCCCCGGTCACTTCAACTGTTTCAGATCCGGATGATGCGGAATAGAGTATATTAATGGGATCGGTCACATGACGCGCCTTCAGGGTGCAGGGAATAGCAGAGCCGGGTCGGATTCCATCTGTTATCGTAAGGTTGAAGTCCACATCGGTGCCCGCCGTGATCCCGCTCCCCGTGATCTGTTCCTCAACGCGGGTTCCGCCTCCATTCGATATCACCACCCTCTCATCATCAGACGACCATGTATAAGAAGCACCCGACGGATTGCCGTTGATAGTCGTAGGATCAACTGAGGTCTGGTTGTTGAATAAATAAAAAATGACATGGCTGAGCTTTCGCAGTGTGATCAGACGTCCACAGATGACGGAGGTCGACCTGGTCCCGTCACTCGCGTAAATCGTGAAATCGCCCTCCTGATTCCAGTTGGTGCCAGGGAAGTTGTAGGTTTTCACCCGGAACATTTCATCGAACGTTAGCGACGCTCCAGCCACCCCTACCAGCGAGATGTCACCCGACGGCGCTGTGAACACGAAACCGTTCACACCCGCCGCGTTGACCCCCTCGGTGCCCGCGACGGCGGGCTGATAACTCTGCCCATCGATGATCGTGACACCGTTGCCGACCAGCTGCCGCAGGGCAAGCTGGACACCGGAGATCGTGGCCCATTGCTCAATGGAGCGGGATCCGTCTTGGACGCGTATAATGAAATCGCCTTCCTGGTTCCACGACGTACCCGGAAAAGAGTACGCTTGAACGCGCCCCATCGGATCAAGTGTCATGCTTGGCTCCGTGACGCCTGCTAGGGAGATGTCAACCGACTCTACGTAAAAAGTGAAACCTTCGTGTCCAGCTCTGTTGACGCCTTCGGTCCCCGCCGTTGCTGGTGAGTACGATTGGCCATCAATAATGGTGAAACCGTTCACCAGAGCGCGCAGCGACAGCTGCACGCCGACCGTGCGCTTTGTGACGCCTGAGACGGGGTCCTTGAGCTGGATTGTGAAACTACCATCTTTGTCCCAGTCCGTTGTGTCGAATCCGGCGAGGACTATCCTCCCCATTATCTTCTTCGTGTCACCCGGATCGTCATGAACGAAGGTGATAGAGCGGGCCGCACCGTCGAACCCCGCGATATCGTCCTGATAGACAACCCAGTCCCAGTAGAGGCAACCATCCGCAGCCGGATCGTCGCTTACGGTAAGCTCGATAAGGTTGTCCTGCTGCCGCACCGTTCCGTTGGCATTCATGATGCCGACGAGGGTTACCTCATCAGGGCTTGCGCTCATCTCTCAACTCCTTTAATTTCATATAAAGAATTAACGACATTATGTAGACGCGGGCAAGGCATTTTTCGTCGCAGTTTGGTTAAAAAATATTAGAATCATCAATCCTTTGGCAATAAAAAATGTGTTATCTGTTTTTAATTGTTACTTTTCACTCCCCACGCACAATAGCATTATTATCAGTCTAATGTAACAAAGTTATAAAATTAAAGCCAGCATTATTCTATTTTCAGCGTGTAAAAGCAGGGCCACCGGTTTTATCAGAATCCTTCAATCTCCCTTTTTAACTCATATCCTGGCGCCAAAATGGCACCGAAAAAAACATAACTCACAAATTACATAAACCTTTTCTTAGCAAATGCCTTGTCTGAACCCGATTTAAGGTATTTCTCGAATTCATATGCTTTGTATTTATTATTGAAAGCAGAATAATAGACAAGTGTGACAGGCAATCTTTCTTTTGTATAAGTATTCTCTCCTTTATTATGACGTCTCAAACGATCATTCAGATCTGATGTACAGCCAGTATAATAAGAATTATCAGCACACTTTAAAATATATACAAACCACATGGTTACAGCGATGACAGGCTATCTTTTGGATCAACCAGCGAAACAATCAATCAAAACTAAAAATAAATATTCAGGAATAAAAAAACAGGCATAAATTTAAGCAGGGCTTCAGTGG
>CAYVXS010000640.1:0-2156 GCA_964454885.1 uncultured Pirellulales bacterium | reverse complement strand
CTCCTTGACTCCTTGGAGCGGGGGCACTTTTTATATTGTTTATTGTGTTCGGTATGGGTATAACCATTGATATATTATTTCGCTTTTTTTATGTGATTGGTCTTCAGGCCCGATGAGGCATATTTTAGTTCTTTTTTCTTGAAAAACGATTTTAAAAGGTAGATTTCCAAAACACTTTTATTCTTAAATATCAATTTTAGAGAAAGGAGCAATATAAATATGAAAAGCACATTGTCGGAAGTCTTGAATGCTAAAGGGCACAATGTATGGTCGGTTTCCCCTCAAAGCTCTGCGTATGAAGCCCTCGAATTGATGGCAGAAAAAGATGTCGGTGCTCTTGTTGTCATTGATCAGGGGAAAGTCGTCGGGATGTTCTCCGAGCGAGACTATGCCCGCAAGCTGGCTCTCGAAGGTAAGTCGTCCAGAGAAACACAGGTGGCAGAGATTATGACCAAACCGGTTTGTTATGTTCTTCCTTGGACAAGTCTTAACGAGTGTATGGCCCTGATGACAAATAAGCACGTTCGCCATCTGCCTGTTATTGAGAGCGATAAACTCATTGGTATTGTCACTATAGGAGATGTCGTAAAGGCGATTATTTCCGAACAGGAATCCGTCATTCAGGAGCTTAAGTCGTATGTCGATGAAGCGTTGAAAAACCGGGCGTAATGAAATTGGATACTTTTGCTAAAGGCCGTGCAGGCCGGAATAAAATGGTAAAGTATGAGTGTCCATGTAGTTGATGTGCCGGTTAAGACATTGTCTTCATCCGGGAAACCTGTTGAAACATCCGGGGAAATAAAGTTTCAAAATCATACATCTGAGGCTTATGTTATTTGCTTAAAAAGTCATCAGTTCGTACTCGATTTCAAAACGTAATTTGTGTCCGGCTTCCTCATGAGCTAATTGGGTGAACATATCTTTGATTTGTTGATTTAATGTTATTGATGCAAGGTTCGTATAAAGCCGGTGTGCCTGCTCCTCCCTTTTCATACCCACGACGAGCATCTCGAGGTAATCCATTTTGGCATTCGGTTCGATATCATTTACACTTTCGGCGATCCCAAGATTGCTTACTTCTTCCTCGTCTAAAGCGATTTGGCCTGCCCGAACGGTTTCCAGCTTTACCTTGTGCTTTAGTTCTACCGAAGCCAAATCAGTAAGAACTTGAGCCATTTCCGGTTGTTCGACGAAGTCAGCTAATTCCAGATAGAAAGAATAAGATTTTATCTCCTGTTTTATAGCAAAATCCAGGACATCTTCAATCGTATTGAATCTGCTCATAATATTAGTTTCTTTAATCAACATTGATTCTAAATTAGTAAAATGTGCTGCTTACATTTCTATAGGTATATAATATACGATATATTTTCCACCCGGTAAATAATTGGCCATTTTTACAAATAAAACTAAATATTGATTCTTCATATATGGGCAAAACTCGTTTTTTTAATCAAAAAATTGAGATTTTTACCTAAAAAATACGTAGTTCCCACAATAGACTTATTTCCTGTTTTTTGTTATATTTAAAGGTAGCTTAGCTCTAAGAAAGGGCTGTGGATGCGGAGGTTTACAGCCCTTTCTTTACTATGAATCCCGGTGGTGGGTTTTAATAACTCAAGTACCGGGAAGGCCTGTGCGCATACATCTTAGAGTAAGGGAATATTAACGTTAGCAACCGTTCTTAAGTGTCATAAATCTTTTAATTCGACAAAAAATACTGATCCTAAAACCAGATCTATGGCGTATTATAAAGCGGTTTAACTTCAGCCCTCGAGTTTTTTCATTAGTTTTCAATAATACCAATCGGTGATTAATCCGAACATACAAGCATACATTACTGGTTTAAAAGCTCAGAAGACTCTAATTAACATTGACTTACAGATTTTTAATTTGTTACAATAAGGATCGAAATATGTAAGGATGCTGCTATAATCTGTATCCCATACCAAATAATGGGGAAGGGTTAGAAAACGTGCTCCGATTTGTGAAAATCTTATTGTTCGCTTCAATAACAGCCACTCTTGTAACTGTTTCTCCGGCTGATACTGCACCACTTGTAATTAATGAGCTTACGGCTTCCAACAGAACTTGCAGGCCGGACCCGCAGGGACAGTATGACGACTGGATTGAACTCTATAATTACGGCTCAAGGT
>CAYVXS010000639.1:0-2162 GCA_964454885.1 uncultured Pirellulales bacterium | reverse complement strand
CTCGGACGAAATTATCCTGCTGGAAAGAAACAGCTTCTGGAGATATTTTAAAGGAACCGCCGAACCCACCAACCCGATCGACCTATGGAGGCAGCCGGGCTTCAATGACGAGGATTGGCCCGTCGGCCAAACCAGCATCGGCTATGCAGACAACGACGACATCACTGTTCTTAATGATATGTATCAGGCTTATTACTCGGTTTATCTGAGAAATACATTCGATATAACAGACAAAGACCAGGTGCAGACATTAAAACTTCATGTGTATGTAGATGACGGCTGCATCATATATATTAACGGTACCGAGGTCAGGAGAATGTACTGCAGCGATGGAATCAAATACTTCAATAGCCTGACGAATGAAACCGATCATGAAGCGGCCGGTTATGAAGAAGTCACACTACCGGGCCCTTATAATTATCTTGTTGACGGCACAAACGTGATTGCCGTTCATGCCCTGCAAACATCAACCACAAGCAGCGACTTCTCAATCGATGTCTCCGTCGTTTTCTCGAATGAAACACCCGTCGATTCTGCTGTGATACCGCCTTTAGACAAAAGCAAGTACGAGCTTAATGCCACATGGGAAAGTGATGAAATAACAAATCCCGCTGACCGCGATATATGGATACCAGGCAGCGTAGTCAGAACCGGCAGAACGTATCGGGTGCGTTGCCGGATGAAAGACAACACTGGACGATGGTCTCACTGGTCGGAGCCAATTGAGTTTATCTCGAGCGAAGCGATAGGAGCCGACATACTAAACTACCTCCGAGTAAGTGAGCTGATGTATAATCCCGCAGACGATGTGGATGGAACTTACAATAACGATGAATTCGAGTTTATCGAATTAAAAAACACCAGCACAACAAAAACGCTTAACCTTGGCACGGTTTCTATTACGGATGGAGTTGACTTTACCTTTGCAGGCAGTAATGTGACAAATCTTGGGCCCGGTGAATTCGTTCTTGTAGTTAGTAATCAGGCCGCATTTGAGTCTCGTTATGGCACAAGCATTTCGAGCCGAATCGCCGGTACCTATAACGGAAACTTTGCCAACGGCGGAGAAAAAGTCGAAATATCCGATACGTGGAATGGAGCAGTTATAAGTTTTAATTACAATGACAACAATGATTGGCCACAGGTTACCGACGGAGAGGGATACTCGCTTATACCAAAGAACTGGTGGTCTTTTGAAGACTTGCAGGCGGGGATATTGAATAACCCGGAGAGCTGGAGAGCAAGCTCATATATCAACGGCTCGCCCGGATTAGAAGATTAGGTGGCACAGGAAGTCATGATAAATAAGCTCATTCCGCAGAAAGATTAATACAATCCACAAAGTACATAATATACTTCAAGCTATTGAATTAAGCAGTAATAAGTTGATATAGACCGGTTGTGATACCTGCAGGATTTATATATGTTCTGATACAGTTCCGTTCAAAACAGATTTATTTTGATACGATCAATTGGAAAGAGTATAATAAATAAAATAAGCAGGGAGTATGTTATGTTCAACCGTAAAAAAATTAATAAAGTAAAATTCTTTTTGTTCGTTTTCTTTCTTACTATCACCTCCATCCACTGCGCATACAGCAATACCGGATATCTTCTGCAACCGGTTTCGGGTGCCGATGGTGTTTTCGAAACCGTCAATATCGAAGGCACTACCGTGTATCGTACAGTCGGAAGCCGCGGTACGTACCAATATTACATGTATTTCAGGTGTGCACAGCAAGTACGGCAAAGAACGGTTTACCTTGAAGTTACATACAAAGATATCGGATATGGCAATATCGGAGTACAATTCAATTCAACTTCAGAAGATTACAAAATGGCATCGACGGCTTATGAAAACTTCGTGCTGGATACCGGCCGGGACCGAACGGCTGTGTTCGAATTGACAAATGTCGATTTCAGGGACGCACAGAATCTACAAACAGACCTTCGCCTGTGGTGTGACGGTTCATTTGCAATGAACATCATATCGGCTACTGTTTATCTGGAGCCGACACAGCTATTCGAAGAGAAAAATAACGAAGACTGGATTTCTCCCTATACCGGCCCCGAGTATATCGGGGATAATCTGGTTGATGCAAATACGCTTACAGACAAAGTGATATGCGGCTATCAGGGATGGTTCCGTGCCGGAGGAGATC
>CAYVXS010000638.1:0-2163 GCA_964454885.1 uncultured Pirellulales bacterium | reverse complement strand
CGCCAATTACCTCAAGGCCCTTGTTTCTCTTTTCAGACTGGAAGGCTCACTGCTTCAACGACGAGGCATATCTGCTTCGGGGGCCGAACCCGTAATTCTCGATAATTGAAGCGGCCGGGGAATGTAAGCCGTAGTTAACTTTAAAATGATACAAAACATTCAGAGTTCTCGATGCGCTGTGAGCATCCGTTTGTTGTTTTCTTTCTTTTATATATAAAACCACCCATTCACATGTCCGGCAAGTTCACTGTGCAGTATCTTAGTCTCTCTAAACAGAGTGTTAGGAGCGTGTGAAATAAAGTTTTTACTCAGTTATTATATTGAACCATCATGAGAACTATCTCGTAGTTACTTCTAATATCGATCATAAACTGAAAGGAGCATATCATGGCAAGGAAATATATTGATTGTAGAGAGCATTCTGATGCCGAAAACAGGTGCACCGTAGCAATTTCAGCAGATAATGACGAAGAACTGCTTGAAACGGCGGTACAACACGGAATTTCAGCTCACGGCATGGAAGACAGCCCGGAATTGAGAAGTCAGTTGAAGACTATGTTCAAAGAAGGTTCGCCGAGTTCCTGATTTTTGACGAATAGCCGGTACGTGCTAAAACTTCTATGGACAATGATAGTTAGTAAACATGAAGTAAGTCTAAATTTCTGGTAACGCACAGACTGTATCGTGTTCAGAATGGGTAGTTTACTTGAGTATTACAGAGTTTCATCGGAGAAATGTGGACTCTTTCGTTGTTCCACATTCCGATGGAACTTAGGAAATAATACCGATACATCTGTTTGTATCAGACAACTTATTGTTCCTTGTTTTGTGCCGAATCCGCTTGTTATTCGGATATTATAAGTTCTTTATTTCCATCGGATTCCGACATATCTTATCCTCTTAACGTCACCACTTATCTCAGGGTGATTTAATACTACGCCCGACAGGATTCGAACCTGTGACCCCCGGTTTAGGAAACCGGTGCTCTGTCCTACTGAGCTACGAGCGCAATCGGTAAAATTTTGGATTGATTATACGCTCAAAATATGATTTTATCAAGAAAAAGGATTCATCATTGTAGGGGTGGCCCCGCATGGCCGCCCAATCGACAGGTTTTAGGCAACCACATAGGGTTGCCCCTACGAAGGACGAATGAATAAAGGAGAATGCCATGCCGGCTAATATTACGCACATGCTGATTGCCCATAAGGCGCTGCAGACACTAAAAACCAAAGGGATCGAAGAATTCGAGGAATTCGCCAACCTTCTTGACGATACTTCCAAAGACAAAAACTACAAGGCATATATGAACCTCGGCTCCGTTGGGCCGGACCTTTATTACTATTCCAAAATGTCCAGTTCCATCAAAGATATGATTAAAGAAGGTTTTGTCCAGGCCAAGGGAGTAACTCCCTGGTCCTATCATCTGCATTCCCACAGGCCCAATGTATTCCCCTTAAAGCTCGTCGAAGTCATTTTCCGGGACGTGGTAAGAACTAACGGCAACGTCAAACCGGATGTTGACGACTATAGAAAACTCGCTTACACAGCGGGCCACCTGACACATATCGCCGCCGACCAGATCATCCATCCCGTTGTGAACAGCGTCGCCGGCCCGTACTATCGCAGCGGCGAAAACCGCAAGACCCATCGCGAGTGCGAGGTATTCCAGGATTATTTCCTGTACACGGAAGTTTACCGCCTGGAGGATAAGACCGGCTCGAAATACAATTTCTTCGAGCAGGATTTCAATAAATGGGCGGACTGTGTCAGGGGAATGACCTTTAAGAATGCAGAAGACTGGTTCCGTTATTTCCTACAGCGTGGTTTCGTGGAAACCTACAGCTCGTCGCCCGCCGAAGATGATATCGAAAATTCCGTCGATAACCTTCTGCTCGTGCTGAAAGTATGTCAGCAGGTCGGGCCTTATAAAAAAGCGGATAAGGAATACCAAAAGGACAAAGAAAAATCAAAAATGTACATGGATTACATAAAGAATGTGGATTACATCAAGCATTACCGAATAGCTGTGGAATTATCTGTGGTTTATCTTATCGCGCTGTATGAGGTTTATTTCGTTCTTAAGCAGGGGAAAGATTTCACGGACAAGCATAAAAGAAGATTTTTGAAAATTGTCAGTAATGCGGATTTGTCCTGTCCCCT
>CAYVXS010000637.1:0-2176 GCA_964454885.1 uncultured Pirellulales bacterium | reverse complement strand
TTTGATAGCTCTATATGTGAGGATCTAAATTTTGATTCTTTTTATTTGTTGTAAGTTATTTAGCGGGCTGGTGAATCGGTACAGCTTATGATAAGGCGCTTTAATAATGTTTGTGTGAAAGAGGGTCTGATTAGAGATATGAAGCGCGTGGCGTACTATGAGAAGCCATCCGAGAAGAATCGTCGGCGCATGCGCAGAGCCCAGCGAAATGTTATTAGCAATTAATACGAGTTTTGCTTCGGATCCCAGCTAATTTTTACAATCCCTTTAATTCAGCCGGTTTTGGTAAAGTAATTTCATTTCAATTACCGTTGAAAATATTCTCTTCGAAAAAAACTGAATTATATCACATTCGCTGATAGCGAGGTCCTCCGCCGCCTTCCGGCACAGTCCATCTGATATTATCGAACGGGCATTTCCTCTGGCAGGTCTTGCAGTGCAGACAGTTTGACGGATTGGCCGGTTTTACCTCGTCGTGGATAGACTCATATACACCGGCGGGGCAAAACGTAATACAGGGACTGTTGAACGAAGGCGAGCATTTGGTCCTGCAAATATCCGCATCCAGAATCGTCAGGTGTGACGGCTGCTCTTCCCGGTGCTCCGTCGCCGCCATTGCGGTGAATGTGTCTTTATCGAAATTCTTGCCGGGTTTGAAACGATAGCGGGCGATGGTCATCGCCTGGTAATCTTTTTCAATTTCAAACTGCGGTAAAAGTCCGCCAAGGATAGAGAGAGGCATACCCTGAAGAGGCCCGAATTTTGCAACCGTCTGCCGGAAGTTTCTTGCGGATTTCATTTCTCTGCCGATCCCGGATTTATCGACCAGCTCCGTATATACCGAAGCCGCCGATCCGGGATTATCGAGCGTTTGTGCAATTGCTTTCGCTGCCTGGATACCGGAATCGATTGCGTTGTGCAGGCCCTTGATTTTGAGCATATTAACGAAACCGGCGCTGTCACCTAAGATCATAACGTTGGCTTTGCCGATATTTCCTGTTTCAGGCTCTCTGGGGATGGCGTAATAACCGCCTTCGGGAATCATCTTTGCTCCGGCTTCCACGACTGTGCCGCCTTCGATGAATTGCTTGACGAATCGATGGTTCTTGAAATTCGTCAGCGCATCCTGCGGATTGAAATCGCAATATTTCCAGTCTGCCCCGACAATCATCCCGACAGACAGATGGTCCTGTGCACCGGCGTAAACAATCCCGCCGCCGAACATTCCCGGCCCGATTACCGGCGTCCAGATGGGATAACCCATCGCGTGGACTACCCTGCCTGAGGTGAACTTCGAATATTGTTCGGGGCTGACCTTGATAAGCTCTTTGACACCCACAGAGTACAATTGCGGACCTTGTCTTTGCAGATTTGCCTCGGAGATGAATTTTTCCGTCACAAGCCCGTCGCATCCTTCGGCCAGCACTATAAAGTCTGCTTGAACTGTTTCTCCCTCGGTGAAATTCGGCTGCCTGTTGCCTTCCTTGTCGAGTCCTTGATCGGCGAATTTTACACCTGTGGCTTTGCCGTTGGATTCATCGTAAACAATGTGGTGGGCCGCGAAGCCGGTCAGCACTTCGGCTCCGAGGTTTTTTGCAATTTGCCCCATCCATTTTGTGAGCTTGCTTATTGATACGGAGTAGTCGCCCTTGTGTATCATTTGGCCGAAGCCGAGTTTGAAAATTTTAGCGAGCTTTATCGCGAAGAAAATGTTAAAGGATAGTTTTTTACCTAACAGGAACAAAATATCGTCTTTATCTATTTTATTTGCCAGCACTTCTTTGGCGGTGTCGGTATCCCGCCATCCGGGGGTTGCCGTATCAAGTAATGTTTGCAGCGGCTCAGGCTCCAGGACAGCCCCGGAAAGATTATGGTTGCCCAAGTCGGCGGATTTATCCACCACACAGACGTCGATATCCGGTTTCAGGCTTTTAAGCTGTATTGCTGTTGACAGACCGGCCGGTCCTGCTCCGACAACTAATACCGTTACTCTGTTGTAATCTTTGTTATCTGACACTTTTTATATCACCTCTAATACTAATGGACGAGATTTACACAGTCCACTTCGCAGACCAGGCAATCACCATGTATTGTTAATCTTCATACCATTGCTGTTTTTTTGAATTCTGTTTTTATATTTGCTCCAGCTCCCGAATTAATTGGGGTATTGTATCTT
>CAYVXS010000636.1:0-2184 GCA_964454885.1 uncultured Pirellulales bacterium | reverse complement strand
CAATATAACCAATAGAGCCATCGCCTGCGGTCGTACTTCCCGGGATAAATCCGAACCACCCAAACCACAGGATAAATACGCCCAATGCCGCCAAAGGTATGTTATGACCTGTAATTGCTCTCGGTTTTCCATTCGGCCCGTACTTACCTATACGCGGACCTAATACAATAGCCCCGGATAATGCCAGCCATCCGCCGATAGAGTGAACTACTGTCGAGCCGGCAAAATCGAGAAAACCGAGATTTTCAAGCCAGCCCCCGCCATCGAGCAGTCCCCCCCAGGCCCATGAGCCGAATACCGGGTATATGAAAAGCGATATGAAAAAGCTGTATATCAGATACCCGACAAATTTTGTCCGCTCAGCCATGGCGCCGGAAACTCTCGTCGCGGCCGTTGCCGCAAATACTGTCTGGAATATCAAAAACGTCCAGTTCCAGTGTGCCCCTGGCTCGACACCACTCAGGCCGAATAACGTCGTTCCAAATAAACCGTTGGTTTTACCGAACATCAGCCCAAATCCGACAAGAAAGAATGCAAGCGAGCCGATAGAAAAGTCCATAAGGTTTTTCATCAGAATGTTCACAGCATTTTTTGCCCTGGTGAAACCGGTCTCGACCATGGCGAAGCCCGCCTGCATGAAGAAAACCAGAAATGCGGCAACACACGTCCAAACAATATTGATATTCGTTTGCAACTCGTCTTTTAATGCTTCCATGCCGGTATTTGATGCCGATTCTTCTGCAGCAAAGGTTGAGCCACACAAAATAAATTCAGCTAAAAGCACGACACAAATTAATAAGAATGTTCTTTTTCTATTCATTACATCTGACCTCATTTAAAAGCCTTTGGACAAACCGATACCAACAAAGAACAAGTCATCATCCGTTCCGTAGGCATTGGTCTTTTTAATACCATTACTGATTAACGCTACATAATTGATAGAAGGATTAATCGTCCAGCCCCCTACTTCAAACGGGAAGGAAGCCGACAATGCAAGATCATTGGATTTACTACTATTTAGCCCCCAATAATATTTATTATATGAACTATCACCCCATCCATAGCTGGCCCCGAGTTCCATCGCAACCGGATTCTCCGGACCAAGTTCGAAAATCTTCTCTATACTGTGTCCTATCCCCGCCGAGATGTACAAACCATCCGCCTCATCTATATCATGGTAAAAAGTTATAGATGGACTTAAAGTGGTATCCAGGCTAAAACCCCAATATAATTCGGTTGTTGACGGAACTGTTGTTCCGGGGAAGTCGTAATATATAGCTCCGATAGAAAAACCAACCTCTTCTACATCCGGAATGTTGCCCGAATAATCTATCGAATAATCAAGCTCAGAAAAATCACCGCTGTTACCATTTATATTCGTAAGTTCAAGGTTGCCCCATATCGCTGCAGTCAAGCCTTTATAGCTTGCACTGAGACCCGGCTGAAATACAGGATCATCATCCAGATTCTGCCCCCGCCAGACGTATTTACCGTTAAAATCACTCGTAAATTCGAATTCCATATTATCTTGAGCAAAAACAGCAGTTGTTAATGCAACAAGAATAAGTATCACATGAATCATTGAGTTTTGCCATTTCATCGTTAATTTCCTTTCATAAATAATTTAGACATTAAAATTTTCTTAGCTTTATATATTTGCAAGAGGCGTGCCAAACAAATGCAATTTTTATATCCTCTTGAAATAAAAGGAGTTATGTTTTTCTGTGACAATTTATTCATATTAAATAAGCTACATTATTGTAGTAATATATGCTATAATACACATAATTGTAGCCACATCAGGGCTTAAAATCATGAAATATTGTATAGGAAGGCATTGTCCTAAAATTATAGAATAAAAGGGATTGACTGAGGAGAAATTATTAAGCCATAACATAATAAAATAACATAAAAATCAAGCAACGCATTTGTAATTAACAATTCATTATGGTACATTTATGTCAGAGATTACCTTAAAATAATAAGGGATTTGATTTTATGACCAAAAAACAACTAAATGTAGTCGAACATGTTTTAGAGCCTTCCCGACATGTGCTCGAATTAGAGACACTTTATAGAATCAGCCAGATTCTTGCTACGGGTGGCCAGCAGAAACAAACCCTCGCCGAGGTATTAGACGCTCTCGACAGTGAGCTTGGGATGAATCGGGGGACAGTAACGCTT
>CAYVXS010000635.1:0-2186 GCA_964454885.1 uncultured Pirellulales bacterium | reverse complement strand
CCGACTTCTGCGGTAAGATGCTCCAGCGCGGTGGCGAGGTCGCGACAGAAAGTTCCTATGCCGCATTTTCGCGGCGGATACGTACTGACGATCCGAATGTTATAAGGCATAACCGGACACCTGTTATGAAATCGAAGTTAAGTTTCTCGAATAGTTGCCAAAGCACCTCTGACGTAACCGACGGATTCGGCAAGTCCCGCCAGCGGGTCGTCGGGGTCTTTTTCGTGTTCGAACGATACTATGCCGGTGTAATTTATTTTCAAAAGCGTTCTGAGAAATTTCGGGATATCGATTACGCCGCGTCCGATTTCCACGGTGGTGCCTTTGTCGGTGGCCTGGGTGACATCTTTAATGTGGACGTCCAGCAGCCGGTCGGCGAATTTTTCCGCCTGAACGGACGGGTCCACTCCGGCCCTTTGCGTGTGACCGATATCGATGCAAAGACCTACCCGGGGATCGAGATCTTTTATCATCTCATAGGCGCTTGCCGGCGTCGGATAATTTTTGTCCGTCGGTCCGTGATTGTGGATGGCGACCTTGATATCGTATTGCTGCACTTTATCGTTCACCAGAGGAAGCAAATCATGATTTGGTACACCGATAATGACTTTCATCCCCGCGGTTTTTGCGTACTCGAAGGCGTTGTTCACGTCCTGCTCATTTCTCATATATATTACGCCGCCGCCATAAAGGTTCAGGCCTGCATCGTTAACCTTTTTTACGACCTCTTTTATCCGCTCGGGCGTGCTGTTCAAAGACAGATGATAGTCTTTGAAGGCGATATATTTCAGACCGAGACGATTGGTCATTGCTAATGTCTTGTCTAAATCGAATTTACGCAATGTATAAGACGCCAGGCCCAGCTCGAACAGTTGCGATATGTTTTCGCCCGGGGGATTATCGCCGTGCGCCCGGGACAGGTTTGGACCGGCCAGGGAAGCAACCGTGCCTATACCGGCTAATTGTAAGAAACGTCTTCTGCTCCGTTTTGTTCCGGTCATGCGAATTATCTCCTCAAAAAAATATATTCATTATCTATTTTTAGAGCATAATCAGAAAGAGCTGCAAAAACAAGGAAAATCCGGTTATTGGCATCCTGCAAATCTGTTATGGAAAAACCGATTTTTTCTGCCATTTATTAAAAAATTTTTATACCGGTCAATTTATTGTTATCGGATTTAAGAAAGACAAGCAGTCTCGTATGGGTGAATATGAATAAACTGTTAAGATGGCGTTTTGGGGAACCGGAAGAAGGTAAGGGATTTCCCGGATGTAGGTCTTATTGCCTGTGTTTAACGTTCCGGAGCATGCCGGATAGGGGGCCTAAAAAAAAGCTCAAGAGAAATAATGATGTCTGTCGATGCATTTTATTAGAAAGAAATAACAGACAAGTAAATAGAGGTTATAAAAGATTTTGCCCCTGCGAAGCAGCAGACGAGTATTTCAAAAATAACTCTAATGTAAATAACGGAATATTCTCGGCCCTGCCATCTCAGGGGTTTTTTTATGTCGTTATTTGTCTTCTTTGCTGTTTAAGGCCAGGTGAATATTCAGTGTTTTCATCGTTTCGATAAATTGCCTGTAGTCGAATGGTTTCAGGATATATCCCGCAATATCCAGTCCGGAACTTCGAGCAACATCCCCATTTGTTTCGGAAGACATTAAGATAACGATCGGAATGCGCTTCAGGATATGATCGGTTTTGAGCGTTTTTATGAATTCGAAAGCACCCATTCGCGGCATATTCAAATCCAGGAGAATTACACACGGTTTCGGATTCTGCTCGTCTCTCAAATATTCGTAGGCTTCATCAATATTGCTCCTGCGTTCCAAGACGTTGGTGACATGAATGTCGTTAATGTTCGTCTCGATATCCTTTGCATCATCGTCGTTATTTTCAATTAACAGGATTGGTTTTAAGCTGTTCATTTTGAACCCTTTCGGACTTCATCGGCAAGGTAAAAAAGAAGGTGCTGCCCTGGCCCACTTTCGATTCGATCCAGATTTTCCCGCCATATAGCTCAATGATTTTTTTAACCAATGTCAGGCCCACCCCCGTACTTTCGTATTCGTCCCTCGCCGCTAGTGTCTGGAATATCTGGAATATCCTGTGGTAATGTTTTTGCGCTATCCCCGGACCGTTGTCGGTAACGCTGAATTTCCAGAAGCCGTTCTCTTCGATACAA
>CAYVXS010000634.1:0-2187 GCA_964454885.1 uncultured Pirellulales bacterium | reverse complement strand
GAGAGCAGCTGTATGGTACGGAAGAAAGGATACACGGGTGGTCGATGTCCCCGATGCTCCGAGCCCCGGTCCCGGTGAAGTCAAGATCAAGGTTGCCTGGGTAGGGGTGTGCGGAACAGATCTCCACGAATATGCAGCCGGCCCTATCTTCATGCCTATTACGCCGCATCCGCTGACGGGCAAGTCGGCACCACTCATCCAGGGACATGAATTCAGCGGCATAATCACGGAGGTCGGTTCGGGTGTCGATCGATTCAAAGCCGGTGACCGCGTAACGGCCGATTCCGCTACCTGGTGCGGCACGTGTTGGGCGTGCCAGCGCCGTGAGTACAGCTTGTGCGACAAGTGCGCATTTCTCGGTTTAGGACGGGATGGTGTATTCGCAGAGTATGTGACGATGCCAGGCGACGGAGTCTTTCACATACCGCCGGAGCTGTCGCTGGAGAAAGCCTCGTTCTGCGAGCCGACGGCTGTTGCCATCCATGCCTTGCGCCGAGGTCGCATGACCCCCGGGGAGAGTGTGTTGGTGATTGGTGCCGGAAATCAGGGATTGCTAACCTGGCAGATCCTCAGGCACTCCGGTGCCCACAAGGTCTTCGTGGCTGCTCGTAAGGGTATGAGGGCCGCCTTGGCCAGGCAACTGGGTGCAGAAGTGCTTGATCCCACAGAAATCGATGTCGTCGCCGAGATCAAAAAGCGCACGGGCGGTGATGGTGTCGATCTGACAATCGAGACGGCAGGCCAACCGGAAACGGTGACCATGGCCCTCCAGTCAACCCGTAAGCTGGGACGTGTCGTTGAGGTCGGCATTTTCGAGAAACCAGCCACCTTCGATCTAAACGATTTGGTTTTCCATGAAAGGGAGCTCATCGGCATCATGAACAATGGCGGAGAGTTTCCTCAGGCGATCCAGATGCTGGCTGATGGCCGCGTTGACCCGACACCGATGATCAGCAACCGGATTTCGTTGGAAGAAGTGGTAAGCAAGGGCTTTGAGGAGTGTGTCGTCAATAAGCGAGCCAACGTGAAGGTTATCGTGAACTGCAACGAAGACCTGCGCGATCAATAGGGATTCGCGACGGGACGGCAGAAATCGTGATTTGAACCGGTTCCGCCTTGTATTGTTAACCGTGTTTGTAACAGTGACAAAGGATCAATATGACGAGAACCAGGACGTCGGTGAGGCGGGCGCTGGAAGTCTTGGAATTGTTCCTGGATGGCACGCGGTCACTTTCCGTGCCTGAGATTGTCGCTCGTCTCGGGCTGCCGCGTACCACCGCGCACGAACTGGTGCGAACACTTCTGACGAGCGACTACCTTACGCAAGTAGAGGACCAGCCTTACCGGTTCACCTTAGGCATTCGTGTCTTCGAGTTGGGGAGTGCCTACGCCTTGCAGCTCGACCTTGCAGCCGAGGGCCAAAAGGTGGCGCTGAAGGTTGCCAAAGCCTGCGACGAGACGGTTCAAATGGCCATTCGCGATGGTACCGAAGCGGTGTTCATCGCCAAGATGGAGAGTTCGCAGACCGTACGGTTGGTGTCGACTGTGGGTTCCCGATTGCCGGCCCATTGTACCGCTGTGGGCAAAATGCTGCTCTCGGCGCTCTCGGATGATGAATTGACAGCGCTCTACGAGAACACCGAACGGTTGCCGGGGATGACCGCTAAAAGCATTACCTCTTTGAAACAACTGCGGCATGAAATGGCGGGAATAAGGTCGCGCGGGCTTGCTTACGACGATTGCGAATCGAATCCGGATGTCCGCTGCGTCGCCGCCCCCGTGTACAGCGACAAGGCCAAAATGGTTGCCGCCATGAGCATATCCGTTCCGATTATGCGCATGAACGCAAGCCGGCAAGAAGAGCTGGCAACGCTGGTGCGCCGCGGCGCGGAAGACTTGTCCCGCCGTCTCGGATACGGGATGACTAAACCCGATACGCATGTTGGCTAGTTCTGACATGCGGTGGTGGTGAGGCAGTGCGATTATTTCTGCAAATAGCACCGGTGAAATTAAACCCGGTGATTACAGAAAGTTGACTTGTGGGGAATCATGACGGCATTGATTAAAGCTCACAAAATCACCAAGGCGTTCCCTGGCACCCTGGCGCTGGATCAGGTCGAATTCGAGCTTCGCCCGGGAGAGATCCATGCGCTGGTGGGGGAGAACGGAGCGGGCAAGTCGACCCTG
>CAYVXS010000633.1:0-2196 GCA_964454885.1 uncultured Pirellulales bacterium | reverse complement strand
ATTAACCGGGTTGTGTGAAGTGGATGAGTGACCGACTTGCGATAGATGAAGTTGACGTAAAAATTTTGAAAAGTCTGCTGAAGAATGCGCGTACCAGCTTTAGTGAAATAGCGAATGAGTGTGGAATGTCAAGTAACGCCATAAGAATACGGTTTAAACGGTTAGAGAAAAGCGGAATCATAAACGGTTCAATAACACAAGTGAACCCAAAGAAACTAGGGTACAACTGCATCGCCCTTTTGATGATTAAAGCAGAAGCAAACGAAGAAAACAAAGTGTATGATTTTGTGCGTAAAATTCCCGACGTTGTCCTTTGCTTTAAACCCATTGGCAGATATAACGTCCAATGTCTTGTAGCATTGAAGAATGTTGATGAGTTGGCTCATACCGTGGAGAAGGTAAGCAGTCATCCAAATGTTATGTTTGTGAAGGAAGGGATATGGGTTGATGTGGTAAAGATGGATCATCCCGAAAACCTTGCTATCCGACCATCAGACAACTTGACGTATACGGGTGAGTTGTCATCAGAGAACAAGAACCTTGAACCTGATGAGGCAGTTGAAGAAAACGATTTAGAAAAATCTGGTGAACTGGACAGAACTGACCTGTTAATAATCAAAGCAGTATCTGAAAATGCTTCCCTGTCTTTTAGAAAAATTGCTAAGGAGGTCGGTGTTTCAACCCAAGTGATAATTAAAAGATATAATCGACTGAGAAAAACTGTGTTGCCGTTTTCCGCAATAACCGTGGACATAGAAAAACTTGGGTACATAGGCATGGCTCTTATCACTGTAAAAACCTCACACAAACATACAACTTCAATGGTCTTTGACGAAATAGTAAGGATTCCAAACGTAATCGTAGCCCATAAATGCGTCGGGGCGATTGACATGTATCTTGTAGCTCCCTTCTCAAACTTCAAACAGTTACTTGAAGTGAAAAACAGAATCTGCAATACTTCAGGAGTTAAAGAAATTGATGTATTTATTGATCAACTATTCCAAAGTTGGCCCATAAACCCCTTTGCCAAACTCATTCCAAACCAAATTTAACCCATATGCAGAATAGTCCGAGGAGAATTGACGATACAGTTGGTTCTAGACCAAAATATTGAACCCCTGATCAGGGTTTGCTGAGGCTCCAGCACGGCGTTCAAGCAGGGAATCAAAACAATGGAACACGGCTTGCTCTGGCCTATATTACGTTTCAGCTTTGTGCTTGAGCCTTTTCAGCCCCTTCCTATTTCTCATTGTTTTACTTCCCTAGAAAAAAAGGGAAGGAAAATTGTTGGTTTATTTTTGTTTTTTGACGATAGCGTATAATCCAATGATTATGCCGATGACAACTAGCACTATTAGGACCAGGTCGATTGTTAGATAGGCGGGTATGTCTGGAATCTCTGTTGGTGGGTATGCTGGAAGCATTGCTATAGTCCTTTGAGCAGCATCAGCTGCAACTTGCTCTTGTGTTGGAACATCTGGATAAGGTGGTAGCATTGCTATAGTTCTCTGAGCAGCATCAGCAGCAATCTCCTCAGCGGTTGGAACATCTGGGAATGTTTCTAGTGCTGGACCAACGTATAGATACGTGACTGCAGTTGAGGGATAGTATGAGTTAGAGCCTTCAAAGGTGGCAATGATCGTATATTGGCCTGTAACGTCGGGTTTGAACTCGAAACCGTAGCCGCCGTATGAGTCGCTAACAGTATCACCAAGCTCTATGTAGTTGTTGTTAGGATCAACAGCTGCAAATTTCACCGTAACACCAACTGCGTCTGCCGGACGCGGAAACTGCTTGTACACGAAAAGCATCCAGTCGGACATGCTTGCATCAGAGACGGCGGGAACTCCCTTCGGGAATCTTATTTGCAGACCCGTGTCTTTTGTGCCCGGAGAAACATCCATTACAGTGCCATCTACTAGCACATTAGTTCCCAAGGACACAACATTATTTTTGATTGTGGCTGTGATTTCGCTTGCTCCCTTACCTACGGCGTATACCCGCTGGTCATAGGTGTCTTGTGTAGCAAATATGCTGTCACCGATAACTCCTGTTCCTCCCCAGTGAGTTTGTCGGAACATTCCATCGGCTCTCCAGATTAGCTCGCCTGTTGTTGCGTTAAGGCATTGGAATGGTGCTCCACGTGGTTTGGGATCAATGACCGAGTGCTCTGAATGTCCTACGTACAGTTTTCCG
>CAYVXS010000632.1:0-2196 GCA_964454885.1 uncultured Pirellulales bacterium | reverse complement strand
TTTTTTTAATCAGGCAGAGAAAACCGTTCATAATGATGGTTCTCAAAAAAAAAAGAAGATTTCAGAGATTGAAAAAGTGCTGATTCTCTATGCAGCAATGAAACGGGAACGACAATTACTTGACTTCGATGATTTACTTGCTTTTTGGTTAAGGCTTCTGTCCGATTATGAAGACGTTCGCGATACCCTTACAAGTCGGTTCCAGTATATTCTGGTCGATGAATATCAGGATACGAACGCCGTTCAGGGGGCGATCGTGGATATGCTTGCCTCGAAGCATCGCAACCTCACCGTAGTGGGTGACGACTCACAGTCCATTTACAGTTTTCGCGGAGCGAGTTTTCAGAATATTATTACTTTTAATCAGAGATATCCCGATGTCACGGAATATCGATTGGAGACTAATTATCGTTCGGTGCCGGAGGTGCTAACGCTTGCCAATGTCAGTATCGAGCACAACAGCCGGAGACTTCCAAAAACGCTGCGGGCGAAAAGACCGCCGGGGCTGAAACCCGCCGTTGTACCGGCCCAGGACCATTTTATCCAGTCTCGATTCATTGCAGAATACGTACTTCATCTTCTCGATGAGGGCCGCTGTCTTAATGATATAGCAGTTTTGTATAGAAGTCACTGGCATTCACTTGAGATTCAGTTGGAGTTCCAGCGCAGAAACATCCCTTTTCAGGTCCGTGGAGGATTGCGTTTCTTCGAGCAGGCCCACATGAAAGACATGCTGTGTTATATGCGTATATTGCAAAATCCTCACGACGAGCTGGCCTGGCTGAGATTGCTCAAAATGCTGCCGAGGGTGGGCAATGCTTTGTCTCGCAGGATTTGGGACCATATAAATCAGGCGGATGAGACATTGAAAATCGCCGACGATTCGAATACTGCTGCGTTGCTTCCTGCAGGTGCAAGGCCCTTCTATATGGATTGGACGAAACTGCTCAGGGAATTGAAACAAATAAATTCGCCCGCCGAGATTATCGATATGGTGCTGGAACGCAGCTATGATGATTATCTTGTTTCACATTATGACGGGGCCGAGCTTCGCAGGCAGGATATTCGGGCCTTGGCGAATTTTGCCGCCCAGTATAATACCGTCGAAGCCTTTTTGGCCGATGTCGCTTTAGCGGGAGAATTTTCCGGTGAAACTGTTATCGCCGGACCGACAGAACAGGAGTTTGTCATACTTAGCACAGTTCATCAGGCCAAAGGCTTGGAATGGCCGATTGTTTTCATCCCATGGCTGGCGGACGGGAGATTTCCAACGGATCTTGCGATTAATACACAGGAAGATTTGGAAGAAGAAAGGCGGGTCTTTCATGTGGCGGTGACAAGGGCTAAAGACGAATTGTATCTGATTGTTCCCCAGGTTTATCGCAACCGGTCTCGTAGTCTTGTGGTGATGAAACCGAGCCGATTTCTAACCGAGATCGGGCAGGATTTGACCGAACAAATGGAGCTCGATGAGGACCTTCCACATTTAACTGCGGGGCAGGAGCAGCATACCTTTTGTGAACCGGAAGAAACCTGATTAAGAAATATGTTCAGGTTTCTTGGATATATTGAAGTAATTTGAATTTATTCTTAGGGAAATGTATCGAAATGCAGGGTAAAAAAAGGGGTGGCCAGGTTTAAAGCACCATCGGCACCTGATATTACTCGAACGGATTGAGTATAACAGGTGCCGATAGCCATTTAATATAACCTGCTAAGCTTGACTGAATACATCAGCCAGCACTGCTATATTTATCTAAATTTTCAAGAAATAAATTACGGAGCCACTCGATACAGCCTGATATCATCGATGAGCAATGTTCCCGAGCCGCTGGAATTACCGATTCGTTCGAGGCCGATACTCAGCTCGGTAACATTGGCGAGGTCGATACCAAACGCAGACAGATCGATATTCCATTGCGTCCATCCTGCAACCGCCAGGTTGACGGCGGCACCGTCATAATTTACCTTAACGCCGTTGAGCTTCACATATAGCTGCTCCGTAACGGCGTTGTCAGGGTCACCATAGAACCATAGTGTCAATACCTGAACGTCGCTTTTTGTCCAGTCATTGCCGATCGCGAGATTGTTCGTGCTCACAGTGATTTCCGAATAGCTTGCGGTACTGTTATCATACGAGAATGGAGCCGACTGATAACCACTGTGAACAATCCCGAACTCTATAGTAGGCTCGAA
>CAYVXS010000631.1:0-2197 GCA_964454885.1 uncultured Pirellulales bacterium | reverse complement strand
CGAAAGTTCGAGCATTATCAACAAAAAAACCGATATACTCCCCGGATAAGATGTTACCCGTCCATCCGTCCTTCCTCGACTATAGCTGTTCACCTTCCTACGCCGGATCAACCTGAGAAGCTTCATTAGAGTCAAGTGGTGAAGGAACAGACAATATCTGCATTTCTCCGAAGCCATCCGGTACACGTCCCGTTGACTGATCGGATCCCATATCCGTAAATGTCACCGAGTCCAGCAAAACATTGTTATGTAAATCGGTATCATACAACCACAGAGTCTCGCCGCTGGACGAAAGTTTAAAGTTAGCGTGCAGCCCAGGCTCATCATTACCGTCCTCATCGGCCCACACGAGAAGGTATCCGCCGGAGGCAATAGTCGTGTCCTCTGGAAACTGCCATTTAAGGGGATTCTCCGGATTATCACTCAGGTACATTCCGGATAAATCGACGATCTCACTGCTTTTATTGTACAATTCGATCCAGTCGTCATAGTCACCCTGCGGATCGGCAATAGTAGTGACATTGCGTGCCATAAGCTCGTTGAACACGACAGGTGAAGTTTCCGCCCCGGCATAAGTCACTGCATAAGTATATACGTCATATTCGGCGCCGGCCGGACTGAAGGCCATTGTGCCGACACCATCAGCCGCAGTGGCCTGGACATAAAACCGCAGCACCGTACCAGGCTCATAAGGTGATAAGGTTACTACATAGCGGGGAGAACCGACTGAATCGGCTGCCGCTTCATTATAAAGAGTCATCTGCAGAGATGTAAACGAACCATAGAGACTTTCCGTCAGGAACAGTCGAACATCCTCAACAGGCACAGACTCGCCGAGCAGAGCGGTGATTTCCAGTGATTGCCCCGTTTGCTCCTGAATCACTTCATATTCAACCGAAATAATATCCGGGACAGACCGATTAACTTCACGATCCACCAAAAGGCTACTCCGACGCGTATTTATGAAGTTTTTCAAGGTAGATATCCCGCTGATAAAAGCCTGTGTAGTATAGAGTTTTTTGTTATCCGATGCCACCTCACTCTCAATAAGTCTCTGGTATGCATCTATCCTGGGCAGCAAATCATCTTCTGTGAAAAAATAATTCAAAACGGTCCGCACATGGGCAAGGTAGCGCTGTCGATACTGGTCAATAGTCATCAGGCGATACATCAGAGGGACAACAGGATCTTCGGCCTGGTAAAACAAAGACCAGCCCGCTCTGCCGCTGGAATTCATGCACTCATTGCCGTCGTATTGAATAAGGTGCAGCCTTCCAGTTTCCGGTTCGTAGTAAATATAATAGTCACTGCCGCGTTTATTTACATAGCCATCCTCATCCTGGAAAATTATCTCGAATGCACATAACCAAAGCGCCCTGTCTACATTAAGCACCGTGTCAAGAACATCAGGCAATTGATCCAGGGGTGTGTTGTTTAATACATCGCATGTATAAATCAGACTGACCCAGGGATCATCCTGCTCGGTGTTTTTAAGCTCATAAACCTGCTCGTATATTGTCGAATCACTGCCCTGCCAGGTCAGTGCCGCGCTTCCGTCTCCGAAACCACCACCGCCGGCCTCGGCTAAAGTCGCATCCGCCCCCGTTAGATTCGTTGTTCGAGGATCGGGTACCTGCCCACCACCACCCCCGCCACCGGGTACCGTCGTTGCTTGGAAACCAGTCTTCTATAAATTCAGCGTTAAGCTGCTGGACATTCGCATAAATACCCCAGTTTTGACCGTTGATGACAAGTTTCACGAAGTTAGCCCTGGCACTGGGAATCTGTCGTCGACAGGTATTAGAATAGAGTACCTCACGCATGAATGTCGGGTCATTTGCGCAGTTGATAAGATTTAGGGTTTTGAAGCCCATCAGACGCTGGTCCTCGACGGTGTAATCTATCTCGATATTGAAGGATTTTTTCTGCGAATTTCCTATCATCATGTAAGAAGTATTGCCCCGAAATCGAACGCCGACACCCTCGTACGTTGCACCATCGACGGTCAAAGCGGCAATAATGTTCTCCTTGCTCTGATAATTAGCCTCCAGCTGATTCCACCAATCCGTTTGCAAAAACTCCAATTCAAGAGTTCTAAGAACCGTTTCATCATAAAAATCCTCCTGTGCGGCGGGGACCTGTCGGGCAAATAAGGCAAAAAGCAAAAAACTAACAAACAATATTTTATCGACGTTAC
>CAYVXS010000630.1:0-2197 GCA_964454885.1 uncultured Pirellulales bacterium | reverse complement strand
GATTTTCTACCCCAAAAAGCGAAAACAGCCATATAGGACATTATCTTGTCAAGATGCCTTGCTTCGGGCAAAAAGTATTTTTCCTATTGATGACTTTCTTCCAATACAAAAAAACATCGAATTACTCAGTACTTATAGAGATAATGCTGTAAATTTTTATAATGCTAAAGATTTCGATCTTGTTATTTATGCTTTGGCACAAACGAGTATAAAAAATTTCCGAGACCTTTTAGAACAAGAGTTTTAATCAATAGTGTCCGGTAAAAAAACCTGAAAAAGGTCTGGTAATCCTTGTAATTTGGGATAAAATATCCCTGTGATTAAAAATTGCAGAGGAGAACCAGACCATGTATCAGCTTAACACAATTATGGCTGAATTGCTACGGATTTTTCCGAGATATGAATTTGAGAAGCTCGAGGCCCGATATCGGGGAAACTACTATACGAAGTATTTTACCGGCTGGCAGCAGCTTATAGTGTTGTTATTTTCCCAGGTTGGTGGGAAGGACAGCTTGCGGGAGATCGAGACATCGTTAAGCGTCCATGGGGACAAGTGGTATCATATCGGTTTGAAGGGTATCAAGCGCAGCACATTATCTGATGCGATGAGAGATCGTCCGGGCGCAATATATGAGGGTTTATTCTATGAGCTTTTGGCCAAGTGTAAAACGGTTACCCCCAAGCACAAGTTTAAATTCAAGAATCCTTTGTACAGCTTGGATTCGACCGTCATCGATCTATGTTTGTCGATTTTCCCCTGGGCGGTGTTCCGCAAGCGGAAAGGTGCGATAAAACTACACTATCTTTACGATCACAGTGGTTCGTTGCCGACTTTTATGGTGATGACCGACGGTAAACATCACGACATCAGAGTCGCCCGTAATGATGCCGGTTTAGATTTAGCCTTGCTGCCGGACAGCATCCTGTCTATCGATAAGGCCTATATCGATTATAACTGGTTGTCCAGCTTGAATGAGAAGAAGGTGTATTTTGTTACCCGGGTAAAGGCTAATATCGATTGCTCGATTACCGGACAGCATAAGCCGATCACGAATAAAAATATCGTTAGGGATGATATAATCAGCCTCACCGGTTCCTACACCCGACAAAAATACCCGAACCGGCTACGTATAGTCGGCTACATCGACCCGGAAACTGGCAAGCATTATGAGTTCTTAACCAACAATTTCAGCCTGTCGGCTCAGACAATTGCCGATATCTATAAATCCCGCTGGCAAATCGAATTGTTTTTCAAATGGATCAAACAAAACCTGAAGATCAAATCATTCCTGGGGACTACTCCTAACGCCGTCATGACTCAAGTCTGGGTCGCTATGTGCTATTATCTGCTTCTGACATATATAAAATACCAGACCAAATTCGCCCATTCATTAACTGAATTAAGCCTGATAATCAAGGAAACCCTGATGGTTCGGACAAATCTGATCGATATCTTGACTCTAAATAGGAATACTCTATCAAAAACCAGGGATCCGGTCCCTCAAATGTCTATTTTTTAACCGGACAGTAATGATTTACTAATTATAATGGTTGAAGTAATAATGTCGCAACGAAATTAATATACTGCCCTAATGTATACTTGTAAAGTTAAGCATTTTATTTAAGCCGCCCGTTATGATGCCTTGCAACTTATTGCTCTTCACCCCTATGTTCAATTATTAAAACATAGATAAGTAAATATACATATCTAAGGTTGCAGGTTAATTGCGTTTCCATAATTAATATTATACAATTTAACTTACACTATTTTCAATATTAAAGTTGTAGCTAGACGTGAATCTAAGCGAAAAGAGTAATAATCCTAAGAGATATGCATTAGCGTAGAAATTCATATAGCAAATTTTATTTTTTTTTATTCTTTCCATGTGTTACATTAAAAAATAAATTAGGTAAACACGGCTTGTTAAAGGGATACAAAAGCCAATTATTTCAGTAGCTTGGTTTATTGTCAGACAACAATATTTATCTAAAATTTTGGACATTATCATTCCTTAAGAGGAATGAATAGATGATTGACAAAAAGGAGAATTAATTGTAGTTTAGAACATTAAAAGGAGCAAATCGCGTAAGCTTAGATTCCTGGGTTGTTGGTAAAAGTTTGGATTTCGTATTAATGAGATCTTTTTAGGGAAAGTATCATGCGGCTAGTTTGTTTCATTGTTAAGTATATGTCATC
>CAYVXS010000629.1:0-2211 GCA_964454885.1 uncultured Pirellulales bacterium | reverse complement strand
TCCAAAGCTTTAAAGAAGCCGTGGGAGTGCCTGTTTTTAGCCCCATGGTTGCTATCGTCACTATTGTGATTCTGGGTACGATTGGTTTTTTAGCGGGATATTTTCCGGCGCGACGAGCTTCGAGACTGAATGTTGTGGATTGTTTAAGATAATCATGACCTATTAATCGAATGGTGATTTTACGATGTATGTTCTTTTGTTGATAAGAGAATTTTTACAAGATATTAAAACGCAAAAGACGCGCGCATTTCTGACAACGATTGCCATATCATGGGGAATTCTTGCCGTAACACTTTTAATGGCTTTTGGGGAAGGTCTGTCGTTTCGAATGCGGGAAGGTCTGCTCAATGCAGGAGATCGAATTATACGGGTCTATAGCGGGCAAACGACAATAAAATATGAAGGCCTTCCTGTTGGGCGGCGTATTCTTTTAAGAGTACAAGACTGTGAGGTCATCGAAAAAAATATTCCCCAGGTTGCTGTTGCAGTGCCAGGATTTGGAAGACGTGTTCGTCTGAAAAATGGAGATACTATTTCGTCGACTTTTATGGAAGGCGTATACCCGGAATTTGAATTTCTTCGCCGCACCTATCCGGCGGCGGGAGGTCGATTTTTAGATGCCAAAGATCTTCAGGAAAGAAAAAGAGTTGTTTTTTTAGGCGGCGAGATTGCCAAAGAACTTTTTGGCTCTGTCGATGTTGTCGGTAAAAAAATCGAGATTGTTGGATTGCCTTTTACCATTGTTGGGAGTATGCCGAAAAAGCTGCAAACCTCAATGAACAATGGTCCGGACGATCGTCGTGCTATTATTCCGTTCACGACATTTCAAAGTATTTATGGGAATAAATATTTAAACGAGTTGATTGTAAAGCCGGTCCGCTCTCAAGACGGAATGCTGGTGGAAAAAGAAATTCGTCGGGTACTTGGGAAAAAATATAAATATGATCCTACGGATGAGCGAGCAAATCCGATGTGGAATTTTATTGAAAACGAACAGGAAGGGGCTAAAGTTTTCAGAGGAATTAACATCTTTTTAGCCGTGATCGGTTCGATGACGCTGATTATTGCCGGAGTGGGGGTAGCAAATATTATGTATGTTGTTGCCAAGGAGCGCACGCTGGAAATTGGCATTAAGCGCGCTGTTGGTGCCAAAAAGCGCTACATTATTTTCCAATTCATTTTCGAATCGCTTCTCATTGCCTTCATAGGAGGAGGATTGGGTTTACTGGCATCAATCGGATTAATCAAGCTCGTGTGGATGATCCCGGCGCAAGAAGGCGCCATGGAATTCCTTGGGCGCCCCTTGTTGTCCGGTTCAATCGTCGCGGTATCTCTGATCCTCCTCACGATGATCGGCCTTTTAGCCGGCCTCTTTCCCGCGCGCAAAGCCGCCAATGTCGATCCGGTAGAAGCATTACGCTATGAATAAATTTCAAGTCGAAAGAATCTTGCCCCGATAATATCTAGAACGAGTAAGAGAGGGTTAATATTGTACCCTGTACTCTGATCCTAGGATTGGATTCTCCTGTATTAACAGAATTGTCTACATTTTCTGCAAACAAATCCGCTCTGTATCCGAGATTTAAGCCGAGCCCTGAAGAAAACCGATAACCAATACCGAGGTTAACCGCGGCGAGTCCGGCAGTAACATCGTAAGTTGAGTCTTGAGATACACCGGCGTACGAGATTTTTGTCTCGTTTTGCAAAGTCCCACCCAGGTATGCGAGCGAAGCAAAGCCATACAAACCGGATGATCCAAAGGGTACGACGCCGGAAATTCCTGCACCAAAAGTCATTCCGCCTTCACTCAAATTAGCATTGATAGTTGCATTCTGGTTATCATATACAGGATAACCAAAAGCATCATAACCAATTAAAACAGGAAAAGTCGTGTTAACAGTGCCATCTATCGTCCAGTTGATGTATTTTGCACCGACAAACAAATTGATATATTGATGTACCCGGTAACCGACAGTAAAGTTCATGTCTCCGCGACTCATGTTCCAATCTGTTGTTACATCACTGCCGAGGTCCCCAAGCCCCAGTTCATTAACTGGGAAAGTCCCAAAGAAAAGAGATACTCCAAAATTTAATTTACCGTGAGAGATGCTGATGTACGGTCCTACGGAATTGCCTGCACCTATATCGCCAATTTTATTTCCATTCTCATCCTCCCAGCTATACTGGGCATTCCACCAACTTCCTCCTAGC
>CAYVXS010000628.1:0-2218 GCA_964454885.1 uncultured Pirellulales bacterium | reverse complement strand
TGTGTATATGAGCACGGGCGCAGATCAGCAATCCGGTGGAGATAATCTTCTTATTTATAATTCTTCGCTTCAGCGGGTTGGAAAAATTCCATCTATCGGAGATAAACCTACCGGGCTGGTCATTCCAACCAAGAATATTGGCTATAATCCACTTCATTTGACAAAAGAAGCCACCGAGGGGGTATTCGGTGCTAACGAACTTGGTGAAATACAGTCTGTTGGTGCAGGTGGCCTTATTACTTATAATATTTCCTTTGATACCTTTGATTTTGATAACGGTGTCACAGATGTGGTTATTGTGGATGTTCTTCCCAGTGATGTAAGCTTTGTCAGTGCCGACGAAGGAAATGCTTTCGGAGAATATGATTCTGTTGCACATACATATACCTGGTTCTATTCGTCTGTATCGAAGGAAACGAATGTCAATACCGGTTTGACGGTAAAAGTGAACGATAATGTCGAGCCCAGCACAAAGTTGACTAATTATGTAACTATCAACAGTAATCTAACACCACAAACTACAACAGGAACCAGTGTTTTTACATCTCGTAATCCCCTGCATATTAAAAAGAGCGTTTCCGGTGTTCTTGCCGGTCAGGTCAAGACGGTCGAACCGGGAGATGAGGTCACTTATAGAATCCACTTTAATAATTACGATAATGATTTCAGAACGACCGGAATAACCATTGTTGACATCTTGCCTCAGGAATTGAGCTTTGTCAGCGCCGAATACGACATGTCTCTCGGGCATTATGATCCTGAAGAACATACTTATACGTGGAGATATCCGGCCTTGGAGCCGGGAATGGCAACTCAGGTTGAGTTGGTAGCACAGGTTAATCAGGATGTTATTCCCGGTTCGACAATTACTAATTTTGTCGTGATCGACAGTGATGAAACTGCGGAGTCCTCTTCAAGCGTTGACGTTATTGTTGCCGGTGAAGGTCCTGTGAATCGTTTTAACCTGAGCAAAAGTGTTGTCGGTAACTTTGAGAAGGTAGCTGTAGGCGAAGAAGTCACATATTGTATTTGTTTCGACGGAAACGATCTTTCTCAGCCTGTGACTAATGTTTCTGTGGTCGACATATTGCCGGAGGATTTAAGCTTTGTTAAGGCTGACGGCGATGGAATTATCGGAAAGTTCGACGAGGAAGCACATACATATACCTGGTCGTATCCGTTTATTTCGCCGGGTGAGGTAGTAAAACTTGAGATAACGGCAAAAGTCAATCAGGATGCGGCCTTGGGTAAACTTATCACAAATCTGGCTACGATCAGCAGCAATGCTACTCCTTTGGTGACGGCGGGTGTTGATATTCTTACCGATGAAGGCGGATGGAGGGTCGAGTCTCTGGAAATAATTCCCGATACGATAAGGCGGGATGGTACTCTGACGGATATCATAGCCGTGCTGCAATTCAGTGAAGGTATTGTAAAAAGTGACATTGCCAATGAACCTCTTGTATTTTTCCCGGGCAATGTCAAGGCACATCAGCAAATTGTGATTGAAACAGACGGGAAGATACAGGTAGTTGCCGTCTTTAATAAAAATGAGGTTCTGGATGCTATACCGGTTTATGGTCAAGTTGATGTGGAAGTCGTCGGAAAATTAACGACGGGACAATCTTTCTACGGACAGGCGACTATTACGATAACCAGGTTCGCTAATAACTGATCCGCATTTACCATTTTTAAGTAACTACAGCTTTCTCGGATTAAATCGGGTGAGTAGCTAATCTCAAATGTCCACACACAGGGAATATATATCCATTCGTGCAGGCAAACGATTCCTTCTTTGTCTGTTACAGAATTCAGGTATCCTGTGAACTGATTAGAATTTCCAGATAGTACCTACGCCGACTCCCCATGCATCACCAGTAAACTGGAATTCGGTGAATAATGAGCTGTTCGCGTCAAGGTACCATTGCGCACCTGCGTAACCACCTAATTGTGACTTTTCCCTGATATCGTGTGAAGTATCCACAACGATTAAATCGGGTACACCGGGTGGGTCGGCGATCTGGCCGTTGAGATCGAGATCACCGTTAAGAAAATGCAGAAAAGGCCCGCCGTAAATCCGTAAATTCTCGAATTCTACGGTTGGTCCTATTGCAACCTGGACCTCCCAGTAGTTTATCTCGACATCGCCGGAGAAGGTGGAATCGTTTTCATTGGTTATATCACTCGAATCGGGATTGGCCCATGTTATCTGGAGCAA
>CAYVXS010000627.1:0-2218 GCA_964454885.1 uncultured Pirellulales bacterium | reverse complement strand
TGAGCCATGATGTGAACTTCATCAAGCCGTCTCGCAATGATGTCGAAGGATTATATCCCAAATCGTTAGAAGCCTTAGTCACGTCTGCAAAGGTGCGTTCGACGTCTCCCGGCTGCCGGGGCTTGTATTGCCTGATTGCTTTTTTACCGAGTGCTTTTTCAATTTCATCGATTAATTCATTGACCGTTATCGGCTGAGATTCACCGAGATTATAAATATGAAAACCATTACATTTTTCCATCGCAGCAACCGTGCCGTTGATGATATCATCGATATATGTAAAGTCCCGCATCATGGAGCCGTCGCCGAAAACAGGAATGGGTTTACCCTGCTCGATTAGAGTTGCGAACTTGTGGATGGCCAAATCCGGTCTTTGCCGCGGACCATAAACAGTGAAAAATCGCAAACAGCTTACGGAAATACCCCAAAGATGATGATAGGTATGACAAATTAACTCGCCCGCTTTTTTGGTGGCGGCATAGGGTGAGATGGGGAAATCAACATTGTCGTCTTCGGAGAAAGGGACTTTTTTATTGTTTCCATAGACACTCGAGCTTGACGCGAAAATAAACTTTTCGATTTTATGATTTTTCGCCGCTTCGAGCAAGACCATCGTCCCGTTTATATTTACATCGGCATAAAGCAATGGTTGCTCTATCGACGGTCGGACACCTGCTTTGGCCGCCAAATGTATAATTACATCGAAGCCTTCACTAATTACTTCGTTCATAGCGGCGTTGTCACGAATATCGGCTTCAACCAGACGGAAATTATCGTCCCGGATACATTTTTCGATATTACCACGTTTGATATCGGGATTATAGAAATCATCGAAATTATCGATTCCGACAACCGTCCAGCCTTCCTGAATCAAGCGCTCGCTCAAATGTGAGCCGATAAAACCTGCTGCTCCTGTTATTAGTGCCTTCATAAGCCGCACTCTATTTTCCGGAATTAAATATCATGTCGAAAATACTATGATTACTCCCATCGAACCAATCAACAGACCGAAAAACCGGTATAGCTCATCAGATTGCTCCAGGCCCAAATCGAGAATAACATTTGCTTTTTTCGATCCAAGCCCAAAAATCATCAAAGCCTCGGCCAGAAAGATAATCCCACAGACAAGTATTACCCATGAGTATCTGCATTGATTGGCACCAGTAAAAAATACCACCGCCAGGGATAAATTTATAATACCATCAAAGTATATTCGTCTGCCCTTTTGAAAAAATATCATTATCTTTTTCGCTATACCCGGTCTGAGCATATATATAACCGCTATCAGAGCCAGGACTATGCCTAAACTCTTAATAACAATTTGCATTTTCATCATATCTCACTGAACGATCCGGACGGTATGGAATACTTATTCATGAACCGGAGCTCTTCCGATACTGTGATATTCGATTCCCGCCGCATGGACAACCTCGGGATTGTACAGATTTCGGCCGTCGAAAATGACTGGTTTTTTCAGCTTTGCGGCAACTGTTTTAAGATCCGGATTCCTGAATTCCTGCCAATCGGTGAAAATAACGAGAGCATCGGCATTATCCAGGGCATCGTAGCCGTTCGTGAATATCTGTATTTTGTCGCCCAGAACTTTCTGTGCCGAAGAGGCCGCTTCAGGATCGTATGCCCTGATATTCATCCGGCAATCGAGGAATTTGTTAATGCAGTTAATCGCCGGTGACTCTCTGATATCGTCGGTTCTCGCCTTAAAGGCCAGTCCCCAGACGGCTAATGTAATCCGGCCTTCTATTCCGGCAAAATAGTCTATAATACGCTGCGCAAAACGTTGTTGCTGATCCACATTTACCTGCTGTACGGATTTTGCGATAGTCATTTCGACACCGTGCTCGGAGCCTGTGTGAATGAGCGAGCGAATATCTTTCGGAAAGCAGGCTCCACCGTAACCGACTCCAGGAAACAAAAACGCCGAGCCTATTCTCGAATCACTACCGAGACCGTGCCTGACCATTTCGATATCCGCACCGACCTTTTCGCAAAGTACGGAAAGCTCGTTCATAAAAGATATTCGAGTCGCCAGCATTGCATTAGCGGCATACTTCGCCATCTCTGCCGAGGCCGGATCCATAACGAGTATTCGACTGCTTTTTCTCATGAACGGGCTGTATAATTGTTCCATAATTTCCCGAACTTTGGAACTGGTTGTTCCTATGATTATCCTGTCGGGACTCATAAAATCCTCGACGGC
>CAYVXS010000626.1:0-2223 GCA_964454885.1 uncultured Pirellulales bacterium | reverse complement strand
ATGGCAAAGCAAAAAAAGCAAATAAGAAACCCCGGTGTTTGCATCCCATGGGAAGAAAAGATAAAGGAACTGCCGAAGATTACAGGCGACAAAGAGCTTGTAAAAACGGTTTGGGAAAACATCGATGCCCTCGGATATGTGTATATCTGGCAGTGCTTGCTGTCATTCTAAAAGAAACAACGTCATTCTTCGAATTTGATATAGCCTCCCTGTTACCGGGATGGTTAATCAAAATTAATAAGGGTAACATTATGAAGATTCGGATGATTTTAATTTTTATCGTGATTCTGTGTTCACTTTCATCATGTACAAATATCAGTACGAAACAATCCGGCGACAGAATTTATTTAACAGGTGAAGATTTGTCCGCATGGCGAGGTGATACAGGGCAGTGGCAGGTTGTAGGTGATACCTATATAAATCCTGACAATGAGAAATTACTGAGCAGCAAGCCGGGAACGGGCATTGTCATCAACGGCCCGACGGGTAAAACAAATCATCTTATCAGCAAAGCGGAATTCGGCGATATCAAAGCTCATATCGAATTTATGATTTCCAAGGATTCCAACTCGGGGGTATATTTCGCCGGCCGATATGAAGTTCAGATTTATGACAGCTTCGGGGTAGCTAAAGGGGAATATCCCGGAATCGAGTGCGGCGGGATTTATGAGCGGTGGGATGAAAACCGAAGCCCCAAAGGTTACGAAGGCCATTCCCCGCGAGTAAATGCATCCCGGCCGGCAGGACAATGGCAGGGTTTCGATGTCATATTCAGAGCACCCCGTTTCGACGAGGACGGCAGAAAAATTGCCAACGCCAGATTTGAAAAGATTGTTCATAACGGCGTAGTCGTCCACGAAAATATAGAATTGACCGGGCCGACACGTTCGAGTGCCTATGATGACGAACAGCCCACAGGCCCCCTTATGCTGCAGGGTGACCACGGGCCGGTGGCGTAGCGTAATATATGGATTGAGCCGGCAGCAGCAGATATATCAACGGATACAGACATATTCATCCGGCCTGATTTTTGGATTCCGAAAGAACCTCCCAAAGCATATTATAAAATCGATTGTTCGATTGATCCTGTCAAGGGGCAATTAGATGGTATGGAGGTTATTAGTTTTAAGAATACTACAAATCGTCCGATCAACAAATTAGCAATTAAATGGCTATCGGAAAAAAAACAAACCCTGGAAATAACGGTAAATGATAAACCGGTTAAAAACCTAAAAGATCCCGGTTCAGAAATAACTGTCTTAAAGTTATCCGAAGCGGTAGTTCCTGACGCGGAAATTAATATTGAAATTAAATTCAGCATATCCCGGCCAGGAGGAATGAATGTCGATATTTTACCACTGACCGAGTGGTATCCCATGTTATGGTGGGGATTTGAAACGCATAAAGATTTTGATGTAAAAGTTAATTTTCCCAAGGAATTCAAGATGGCCACAAGCGGCATCCTGGACAACAGTTCCGGTTATTACCATGCCGAAGAGATACGAGATTTCGGAGTTGTTCTTCTAAAAGACTCCGATGTTCTCGAGGCAAAGGTCAAAGATATAATTATAAAATGCTATTATCGTCCTGATGAGAAAAAGTGTGCAGAACTTCTATTGGATACGGCGGTGGATGTTATTAATTTTTATCTGGGGCGTTTCGGTTTTTATCCGAATGCAAGCCTGATAATAATTCCTGGGGCTTACCGGCCTATGGGTGGGTATCCCGTAGCTACGAACATCGTATGCATTCATGGAATGGCACATACAGATGAAATGCCCAGGATACACTGGCAGTGGATTACCGCACACGAAATCGGTCATCAATATTGGCTGGAATATGTTCTAAGTAAAGACCCGATAGATGATATTGGCTGGCTGATGATCGGTCTGGGAATTTATGCCGACAGGGAGTATGTTCGAGCAAAGGGATTGAGTACGGAAAAACATCAGGGATTGATAAACCGTTATATTAACGGTGTTCGAGAGGGACATGACACGACTGTGAACATTTCAGCCGAAGAGGCTTCGGAGATTGATTTCGATTTCAATAACGTAGTAATCCACGGCAAAGGATATAGTATAATCAGCGCTTTGGATTGTGTATTAGGCAGGGATGTATTTAATAAAATCTATTTGAGGTGTCTTAAGGAATATGGCGGTCGCAGGTTAGGTGTGGCGGAATTTCAGGCCGTATGCGAGGCCGAGTCAGGCCAGGATTTGG
>CAYVXS010000625.1:0-2225 GCA_964454885.1 uncultured Pirellulales bacterium | reverse complement strand
TGCACCGGCGTGACGGCCGCTGGTTCATATCGAAAAAGCAGACAAGCATCATTTTATTGGCAGTCACCGATTCGAGCAGTTCAATTTTGAGATTGCTCAACTGCGGCAGCGGCCTGTGCACAAGCGACGGCGATTGTACCGGCACCGGCCGGCCACGTTCATCCAGTTCAGAAACGACGATTCTTATATCTGTATCACCCGCCTGGGCTTCGACACGCCCGCGCATTCTTTGGGGAGGCCCTTTATCTGCATAGATAGTAATCCGGCCTGCACATATATTCTCAATGGTAAACTGCCCTTTCGCATCAGTAACCGTTCGACCTGGCGGCTGACCATCTCCGGATATCATAATCGAGACGTCGGAGACAGGCCGGTTGAACTCGTCTACCACGATGCCGGAAGCCGAAAGATTCGCCGGCGACAGGATCATGGGCTTTACTTCCATACGTCCATTGGACGCACTGCTGGTATCGACCTGGATTTGTTGCCTGCCGTATCCTTCGGAACTCGCCGTAACAGAATACGTACGACCAGGGGGGATCGCCCTGATTTCATAATTACCACTATCATCAATCTTTATTTTATCATTCATGACATACCCATTATTGGATATCTGAAATATCAGAGAAAGTTTAGCATTTTGAATCCCTTTGCCTTCTACATCAACAACCTTACCTGAAATAATAGCGCCCTGCTCCAGTGTGATATTCAATTCTTTCATCGATTCGTCAAACTGGTCGGCGGCGGCGAGATTACTTTCCTGATTTCTGACAACCAGATACATCGCCCCCGCATTCGGCCTTCGTGCCCTTGCAGCCTTAAGGGTGAATACGCCGTCTGTATTAGTAGTGACATCTTCAACTGTCGGTGGGTAGGTCGATACGACTGCATCAGGAGATCCCTTACCATCCTGATCACGAACGACACCGTCGATCCCTCGGGGACGTGATAATCTATCCGCCTGGACCGTGATATTTGTTGTCTTTCCCGACACTACCTCAACATCCGTAGATGGAAAACCACCGTCTCTCAGCAGGTAAGTGTCGGTTTGTAATCCCCCCACGTCGAATGTACCATCATCGTTCGTGGTATTCACGAAGCGATAGTAAAAAAGACCGGAAGAGCCGGCTACGACGGCAAACTTGGTCCCGGCAACCCCCTCACCTATATCCGGATCGAGTAACCGGCCTGAAATTCGTCCTTCCTTCGGTACTTTTACCTTTATATCAGTTTGCCCGGTTCGTATTGGAGAAGCCGCATCTGACTGCGATTTTGCAGTGTAAGTTATTGCCAAACCGGCGCCTTTAACAAGAAGACCCACTTCTGCATTTTCAGGCAAATTATAAAACACAAACTTGCCCTGATTATCTGTTCGCGTGCTCAGGCACATCATAGGCTCAATTCCCGGCAGCCAATCTTTCTTTTCCTCGCCTGTATTACTTTTGATATTCATCATCAGATTTGCATAAACATTCGCTTTAGCCACTGGTTCCCCTGCTTCATCTACAACTACTCCATCGAGACTTTGCGGCTCACCAAGCTGAATATTCAACTCGACATTTTCTCGCATACTCCAGTCCGTCCACCCTAAAGACAAACTCTCTTTCACGGCGACAATTTTACAATCAGAGAATGTGCTTCTTTCAGGTTTCGGCTCTGAAGTGATAGAAAATGCACCATTCTTACCTGTTGTCAATTCACCGGCTTTGTTCAGTGTGAAATTTCCTGCTATTCCATCAAATACCATTTCATAGGCTGCTACTTTCGCTCCTGCAACCGGTTTACCCATAGCATCAAGCACTTTGCCGGCGCAGGTGACTTTTTCCGCCTGCCCTGCGGCTAAATCGCGGATAAAAAAAACTGAAAATATGAGAGATATAAATACGACTTTTTTCACACACATAATTTCTTTCCTTTACGGTTATTTTATTTTGTTATCCAGATCGTTTACTGTAAAGCCCTCGGCGACGACAGTATGTTTTTTATCCGTCAGAATAAGCCACGGCAGGCCCTTAACACCCCATTTATTCTTCATATTTTCCATATCTGTTTCGATAAGGCCGACAGGGAATGAAACACCGCTGTTTTTTATCCAATCACTGAGAGTATTTTCATCGATTTTCGAAGCCTGGACACCGACGACAACTATATCTTTCGCCTTAAGTTCCTCTGCTCTTTTGTTCAATTGCATTATACAGTTTCGTGACGGCCGCTGATTCATATCG
>CAYVXS010000624.1:0-2229 GCA_964454885.1 uncultured Pirellulales bacterium | reverse complement strand
CCCTTGCCGCTATCGGTGTATTTGCCATCCACAAAAACGGCCGTCCTCCATCGATCGCACAGGCCGAGTCGATTCTAATAACAGGCCAATTCTCCGGCGCTCTTAATTGGCCGTTAGGGCTGGAATTGTGATTTACCGTCAATCCGAATGGATACAAAAGACTGTTGGCCGTAGATTGGGTGTTTTCCGGCGAGTCTAAGATGAGCACTTTCCCGCCGGATGCTACATAATCGACAAGCTCGTTGCGGAATTCATTTTTTACAGATAAATTCGGATGTATAAATACTAATAAGTTGCCTGTGAACGCACCACTGTCACTTTGACGAGAGGTGAAGTAACCAAGCCGCAAAATCCACCGTTCAAAAATCCCGAAACCGTTTTTCTCGCCGGAAATGAATCCGCTTATTGGCAGAGACGCATCGCATACCGTCCGATCCATTACAACCTTAACCATGGGCCGCTGGGCTTTGGGAAGAGGCATGGAATACTGATGGATGGCTCGTACGCTTACAACAGCAACCGACCAGCCTAACAATCCTGCACCAATGATGATTAACCAGGCTCCACCGAAATTTCTCGATAATACCAGAGCACAGGCAAGCAAAATAATCCCGATAACAATTAATAAAGGCTGCGGATTGAAACTGCTGTTGCGATGATTAAGCCATTCGAGCATACCGAGCATCAGTTCCGCTTTTCCGGGTTCGAAAGCAGCGAAATTGGAAAATATCGTCGAATCGGTAAAAGCTACGACTCTGCCGGCGCCGTGACGCATTGTCCATAACTGAACAAAAGCCCCATACCTCATATCGGCACGGTTTTCGACCTGCGGATAGAAATTACTCGCATGATAATCGGCCGGGAGATTTTTCAATCCCGTCGAGCGAATAACAGCCCGGCCGAAATTTACTCCGGGACTGACGGAGCAGGAAACAGCAAAGTTCAGCGGCGGCATATTTTGAATAATCGGATGAGGTACTACCGGCAGGGGATATAGCTGGGTAAAAATCGTATCGATATCGAACAGACAATCATATCGAAAACTGAAACCGAAAATCCTCGCTATATCGTTGAGGTGCACACCTGTATTGAAAACATCCGTATGTTCACCAACAAGCATCAATCCACCGCCGGATTCTACAAACCGCTCGATGGTTGCGATTTCATTTGGATCATATCGTGATGTCGGGACTTTAACCATAAGGACATCACAGTTTTCAAGGGCGGCGTCACTAATCGGATTATTCAGGCGTGACATCTCGTAAAAGCGGGAGCAATAATCGTAAATGCAGGCGTAATTGTATCCTGAATCGTTACCGTACCAGTTCGTATCGAACGTCCTTTCGGTCGGTTCCCAGTCGGAATGATATTCATCGACTAAGACACGCCCGTTTTTTCTTTGGCCCGGCATATCAAGTAACAAGCCCATGACCAGCATAAATATTCCCGCCAGGCTCAGAATGATTAGGCCTATACGTTTGGGTGGTCTTACGTATGGTTCTACGGCCCAGGAGTGTTCCTGCCTGAAAGGAATATGTATAAACCGGATGATCAGGAGAATCGGCCCTGCTAAAAGAATCAGATATATCCACGGATTCCAGAACTGGTTGATTAATGCCAATGTTGCTTCGTACTCCGTCCGCAGCGCACGATGCATAAATATTGCTATCAAAACAGCCGCTCTAAAAGGCAGCCATGCGGCAATTATAATTACCAGGGCCGCCAGGTTTTTTACCAGGTTCGTCCTTTTTTTCCCCTCGAGTTGTGTTGTTTGCTTACACAGGCACAGCATTGCTATTCCACCGATAAGGAAGGATAATGTCACCGGGTCCAGCAGTAATTCCCATGTAGTACCGAGAAGATGGACAATTCTCGGAGTATATAATGCCAGATTCGAGCCGTTGAATGCCGATGTGATACCCAAGACCTTCGAAACCGCATAAAGCATATCAGGCAGAGGTCTTGGGAGTTCGTGTGATCTCGCGGTGACAGCTTCATAGCCGAGAATCGATAGAGACTGCGCCAACATGATAATTCCTGCAAGTATGGCCGCAGAGGCAAGAATTTTCGGCCATCGTCTGGGTATAGGTACAACAAAAAGTATAAGGCCAGCAACGAAAAGAAGCGGATAAGCAACTTCAGGATTGTGTTGAAGAAAAGGGGTATAGAAAAAGAGGAAAATTATTGGATCGAGCTGTGAGAATTTGGGGGAGCGCTTATTTACCTTTT
>CAYVXS010000623.1:0-2230 GCA_964454885.1 uncultured Pirellulales bacterium | reverse complement strand
CGACCCTCTTCAATTACCAGGCGGATCGCTTCTACTTTGAATGCCGTATCATACTTCTTTCGATTCTCTTTCATGGACACCTCCTCCTATTCTATTTACTTGAGGTTTATCTGAGTGTCCACTAAAACGGGGTAATATTAGGCAACGTCTACAATGTTGTCGCAGCTGTACAATCTCATGATCGTAGATTAGATTTTATCGGTTCTTCCGGAATTGCTGACGCTAAGATGGACATAGCGATGACCAATGACACACCATATTTTATTGCAAGTGTGTCTAAGATCTACACCGCAACGATAGTGATGCAGCTTTACAAAGAGAAACGAATTGACCTCGATGCGTCTATCTCGAAATATCTACCGGCTTCGCTGATTAATGGGATTCATGTCTATAAGGGCACGGACTACAGCAACGAAATCAAGGTCTCCGAACTAATTGCTCAAACTTCTGGTATTGCTGATTACGAAGGAGACAAACCAAAAGGTGGCAAGAGTGTCATGGACGAGCTCATGTCCGGACAAGACCTTGCTATCGATACCGAAAAGGCGATCGAGATTGTGCGAACTCTTTCTCCACGTTTTGCACCAGGCAAACCCGGCAAGGCACACTATTCCAATACAAACTATCGACTCCTCGGTGCAATTATCGAGTCAGTTACTGAGAAATCCATGGCCACGAACATTGATGAAATGATCTCCGCTCCTCTCGGATTAAAGAATACTTATCTATTCGACTGGACAACACCTCATTCTGATACGACTCCGGCGACTGTCTACATTAAAAAAGCACCTGCCATAATTCCGAAATATCTATCGTCGAATATATCCGACGGCGGAATTGTATCCACTGCTTCCGAGTGCCTGACTTTTCTACGTGCTTTTTTTGATGGCCGTCTCTTTGATAAGACTCTCTTAGATCGTATGATGACTTGGAACTCGATCTTCTTCCCTCTAAGATACGGCTACGGTCTCATGTATTTCAAGTTGCCGCGATTCTTTTGGCCATCGTCACTCCCAGAGTTTATCGGACACTCTGGTTCAACAGGATCTTTTGCTTTCAGTTGTCCTTCAAAATCGTTGTATTTGGTAGGGATTGTTAATCAAGTATCGCCAATTAAACCTTACTTTTTGATGATTGATCTTGTGCGTGCTGCAAGTTTATAACAAAGAAGTGCTGTACTCTAGGAATAAGGATGATGATAAAAAACCTATATAAAGAAATAGAAATTATAGATTCTTAAAAATGAATTTAGAATTATTTGAAAATTTGCCTAACATGCAATCGAGCCTGATACTTGCTGGTGTTTTTACCGTTTTCGAAATTTATCGCGGGCAGTAAGTCAGTAAGCATTTTAAATCCAATACATTTTACCCGCAAGTACACCTCATTGCAAAGTGTGTGCCAGGCATGGCACGTAGCTTGTGAGGTGGAAGTCCTCACACCAGGTATTCGCAGAGCCGAAGGTTAGGAGAAGGGCAAGGGCGTCATCGTGAGGTGGGGTCTGGAGGAAGCCCAATCCAAATATGCGGGGCGACGTACAGGAACCGGATCTGAGGTGTGGTACACTATTTGAAGGGTGACGCTCTTCAGTAATTCAGTTGCAGCCTGATCGAATTAGGTTAAAATGTGCTCCGAACGTTCTACATTGGGAGGTTTTTTGGTGCCAACGACACTCTTTAACGAAATGAGATAATGAAATAATAAAGAGCGTTACGGTATAAACTTGATTCGTAGGGCTATCGCCCTGCTCCCGAGTGATGCGGAGCGTTATAATCTTGCGGAATAAAAGCAATGAATAAACAATTTCAGATTGTTCTAATAAGTTTTATACTTTTAACAGGATGCAAAGAAACGATACCCAAACTGGGAATTGAGAATGGCAAACTGATGCAATGCCCATCAACACCAAATTGCGTTAACAGTCAGGCAAAAGATAAAAAACATTTTATCGAACCCATCCTCAGCACAGGTAGTCCGTTAGAAGCGAAAAAACATATCTTGAAAATACTTAATGACTTGAAAAGATGTAAGATTAAAGTTGTTGAGGATAATTATATTAGAGCTGAGTTTACTTCTAAGGTGTTCCGTTTTGTTGATGATGTAGAATTTTATTTTCCAGATACAAAATCAAAGGAAACGATCATACATGTTCGATCAGCTTCCAGAGTTGGACATTCGGATTTTGGTGTAAACCGAAAACGTATTGAACAGATTCGAAGTAAATATAAAA
>CAYVXS010000622.1:0-2235 GCA_964454885.1 uncultured Pirellulales bacterium | reverse complement strand
ACTCCCATCTTGAGTTTTGGCTTGACCATGTCATAGGCTCATCATTAAGGAAAATCGTTCCCCCCGTGTTGTCAAAGACTGTAGAATCATATTCATACTCAGCCGTCAGCCACAGAGTCTTTGCTGTGCTCTCCTGAACAACCTCATCAACTACAATGTGATCCGTAACATTGACTCTGTCCCAGATTATGGATGGGTCAGTAACGGATTTCGCGTAATCAGTTATGCCAGCGTATTCTATTCCAGTGATGCTCCAAGCAGTTTTGCCAACAGTGTTGTAGCTGACATCAACAGTCGCCCACCCAGTTTGGTTGGTCAAATATTCAGTGCCATTAATTTCAACGGTTGCGCCTTTCACGTCAGAACGGTTGCACATCCACTCCAAGTGGAAACCAACAGTCTGCACACTGCCAACATCGGCTCTCTCATCACTAACGAATAGGCGGTCCACCTCGATCTGTTTGAAACCGAATACGAGTTCAACAGGTTTGTTAGTGGGCACAAAGTTGGCGAACAGAACGCCAGTTGAGGCATTATAGCTCCATGTTGTTTTTTCGCTTCCGTCAACTGTGAAGTAATAGGGCGTGGCTCCTCCTGTCTGCACCTGTATTGACGTCTGTTGTCCAACAGAACCGTTTACGGAAACGGTTAAAGTCTCACGTATTGAATTCCATGAGACGTCAGTTAAGGGAACGCTTGATGACAGCACGGAGACTTGAGTTGTGTTATCCCAACCAACAGTGAAGTTCGAGCTAGAAACCAGCGTCAAAACTTTGTTACCTGAGTTATATTCCTGTGTTAGGTTAAAGGGCGTTGCAAGGAGGTAGCTGGGGCGTTTTAAATCTGCACAATAAATCTTGGTTATATTTGTTGCTTGTTTTACCCCGTTGAGGAAAACTTCAAAGCGCTGGTCACCAAAGATTGGAGTCGCAGATAAAACAGCATCAGAAGATAACACGCGAGGTTCACCATCATTTTCAAGCAGCAGAAAGAGTTTAGCTTCCTCTGGTTGCAGTGTCACCTTAAGAGGAACTACGATTGTTTCCGTTATCCAGTAGAAATCGTTGTGGATGTACTCAAAGAGTATGTAGTTTTCATTGATGTTTAAATTGGTATCCAGCGCCCGGATGTAATATGTGAGGGTTTCAGTGCTTGTGGAGTTGTCATGTGCCAGATAGACAGTTCTGTCAGCCTGCCCCTGATTAAGCCAATATTCGCTTTGCGGATACGGCGTGTATACCATAGGTCTCACGTAATATGTGCAAAGAAAATACATGAACTCTGTTAGGACGTCAGTTAAAACGCCATCCGGCAGAGAATTAGGGTTACGCGTGTTAACAATGTAAGTGTAGCCTGAACCCTTCTTGTTTTCGATAACGAAGGCGTTATGCTCAGTTTGAATCCCGTTAACCCAAGCTAATACGGTTGTGTTTTCCCTATGGGATACTTCGTATTTGAATTTAGTGAACCAATAATCCGTTTCATCTGGACCAGAGTAGCTGTAGGTTATTCCTTCCCATGGATACCAGAAAGTATCTTGGGTGAAGGTGATGTTATGTAGAAACATGTCAGCAGTTATATCCAGTTGACTGGCTTCGGGAGGGCTTACGTTAACACCGAACAGTGACGCAAAACTTTTGGTCCACGCATAAGCGTCTTCAAGGTCGTCCACTGTTTCGTTGCCGTGAGTGAAAGTCAGGAATGAGAAGAAAACTCCGCCATCCTCGACGTAATCTTCAAGGTTGCCAGCTATAGTGTCATTCATCACGCTCCATCCCAAGCCAATAATGACGTCATACTGTTTTAGTACAGACGGTGGAGCGTAGATGGAGATGACGTCTACCATCCCAAAAGGTAACCCTGTGAACTCTTTTCCAGTTAAGGCACCACCAATCTCCCAGTTGTTGCCAATTCCGGGGAAAAAGAGATTCAGAAGTTCATAATCTAAGTCGCCCTGCCTTTCTGTCTGGTCCCAAAATCCCCAATCTGGTCCTCGACTGCTCCAGCCGCTCTGCCCAATCATCACAGCAATAGATGAGCTGTAATCTGGCTGCTCATACCCTATCTTGTTCGAATTTTGCAAGAAGGCATAGAACCTCTGAATTGCTTTCCCATACTCACTTAGAGTGCCATCAGGATTCAGAATGATATATTTTCTGGGCCAATCTGGGCGGTCAAGAGTTCCAAAAAAGTTGCCTTGCTCAAAGAAGAAGTATTTTGCTCCATAAAACCATG
>CAYVXS010000621.1:0-2235 GCA_964454885.1 uncultured Pirellulales bacterium | reverse complement strand
TATGGGGATTTTGGTAGTCATTCTGTCTTTTGCCGGGATCATTTTTAAGGTTAGCATCAATTCTCATCGCACCGCCATTGCCAATGCCGAAATCATGCAGAAGCTGCGGGCGATAACCGGCCAGCTCGATGCCGACTTTAAGGGTCTGAACAAAGACGGGGAGATTTTTGTCGTCTGGAAGGCCGCTCAATTACAGAACGCAGATTACAAAGACAACGACCTCGACGGATACGAGAGGTTCGACAGGATAATGTTTTTTACTGAGGGTGACTTTCAATCTTACGGTATTAATCCTATGGTTCGCGGCAATACGGCAAGAATCTGTTATATGCTTGCCAGGGACAAATCTCACAGGCCGGAGTTACAGGACAGGGCCGAACGCGTGCTTGCAAGAACTCAGCATATATTGACTTCCGATGAAAGTTTGCCCGATTTTCCCAATCCGGGAAGTTTTACTAACGCCCAGTGGCTCGAATGGAACAATCGAGACGAATATGACAGGATTTCTCTGGAAGCATGGAAAATGATTCCCTGGGGTGAGAAAAAGAATATGCTTTCGGTAATTACCGATGTCAAGGTAGCGGATAGTAATGTCATAGATGCTGTCAGGGGAGCGATTGTCGTGCCTTCGGATGCGAATTCGATTCACATGCTTTTATGCGAGGGTGTGGGTGAGTTCAAGATTCAGGGCTGGTCCGACAGCCGGCAGCAATGGCTGCCGGAAGTCGATCCCGACGGCGACGGCAATTTAGCCGATACTAACTTTTATTTCAATGAGCCTAATAACGTACCCGGCGTGCTGTATCCCTATCCGCCTAACGGAGGGGTTGTCATCAATCATATAAGTTATCCCAGAGAACAGATTGACCGGATACATTTTAATGATATCCCGGGGCTTGGGAGAGCATTGAAATTTACGTTTACACTGTTTGACTCCAGGGGCATTGTCAAGGACGGCATGACATTTACGCACATTGTTTATCTGGACGACTGACCGGACAAAATGAGAATTTTCAATAAGACATTTTCAAAAAGAGAACGCTCAATCGGCTCGGCCCTTATTCTGGCGGTAGTTTTGTCCGCCCTGCTGGCAATGGTCGGTGTGCTGTTTGTTCTGGTCGCCCGCATGAATAAAATGGCCGCATCGGCTGTTTCCGAAAACTTGGAGCTGAACCTCGCCGTCGATACCGTTGTTGCGAAGATAAGCCAGGATCTGGTCCTTGACGTCCCCGGCGTAATAGAGGTACAGACACCGGAGCCGAATATAGTGGATCCTAACGCGACGGACCCGAACGCCCCGCAGCCGGTTCCCGTTCAAATCGAGGAATATTACGATTATCCCGATGCAAATAACTTGTGGCTGGCTTCTCTGGAGCCATACAAATCGTCAAGCGATTATTACTGGCGGCAGATAAGCGACATCACGGGTAAGCTGACCGGGACGCGGCGTAATTTACGGGCGGACATCGTGAGTGAATATGAGCCGATAAGCGATTCAAACGCTTTGGTTGCGAACGCCGATGCCGACGGCGACGGAGTGGGGGATTCGGTGTGGTTTAAAATTGATGGAATAACCACCGGTAAGGGCAAGCCGATTTACGCTGCGGTCAGGATTGTTGACAATGGCGCGATGATTAATGTCAATACGGCTTATAAATTCGACCCGACCGATCCTAATACTATTATCTCCGAGGTTGACGGTACGAGTCAGTTACAAATCAACCTGATGGCCTTGGCCGCTCAACCGGGAGTCTCACCATCCCGAAGGGACGAAACAAACCTGCTTATGGAAAGAGCAAACCAGGGCGTTAAAGTAAACCCGCTGGATTTAGATTCTTATTTGCAGCACGTCGTCTGGAATTATACTATTGATATTAACGAATATACGCCCTTTGGTCTTTCCGATGAGCTGGAGCTTCGATACAGGTATATATTGAATCATACCGACATAGACACTCGAATCGAGGAATGGAGCGACAGGTTCAGAAGCGGCAGCATATCTACCCCGGTGACATCGGGCGGGAATGACCTGAATGCATGGTTCCTTAAAGTCGCCGGTAACGGTATCTTCGACCCGAATTACTCCTATCGGCATATTGCCACGATACAGAATATGGATCGAATCATTAATCCCGCAGGTACCGAACTGAATAACGGCAAGATGATAAATGTCAATGCGGCGGATAAAAATCTTCTGTATGAGATGTTGCGGGCCGGACTTCGGGATGACGGCGA
>CAYVXS010000620.1:0-2236 GCA_964454885.1 uncultured Pirellulales bacterium | reverse complement strand
GCGATAGAATATAACAGAAAGCAATATCTATAAAGTAAGGTTATTTACTGAAGCCATTTTCTAAACGAATTAAGAAAGGGAGAGAAAAATGGAACAAAAACACTCAATCAACTCTAAAAGCACCATAAAAAACATCTACATTATTATGTTAACAAGTTTGGTCATTGGGATCATTTTTTATGGTTGCAAGAAGAAAGAACCTCAACAACAAGAAAATTCGCCGGCTGCATCAGTTTCTCTCGAACAACAAACTCCGGCCGAACAGGCCCAGTCGGAACCTGCGGGAGAGATTAAGGCAGAAAACATTATCGAAATGGCAAAATGGGCGGAAGGAAAAGCAGGTGCTACAACTATCGCCACAGCACTACGTGCTTATGCCGCCGAGAATGGTACAAATGGAGACTATAAAAATATCACGGTGCAAAAGTTGTTTGACACACCTTATGATCTTATGGGCAAATATTTTAATATCAACAATTATGAACTAAGTGACGTATCTTTTGATGCGACCAGAACTGAACAACCATTGCATTATACAATCACCGTCACCCGACCCGATGACAGTTGGAAAATTAAGTCATTTAAACTGCTGTACACAGGCCAGTGGATTCAAACACCCTGAAAGCAACTTTATAAAAAGATCCGGAAGCACAATCCAACAAGAATTAAATCTAAGTAACAACAATAACAGAGAACTCCTTCCCGAATTGGGTTAAGACGCTTCCCTGTCACGTTGTTCCTTATCACTTTTAACCTGACTTAGAGCTGCCATTCCACCAATTGCTCCGAGGTTCATTGTCTCCAAAGCAGAGCTGGGGACAATAATCATCGAACCTTTTTCCTTGAGGCCCTCAAACAACATATTCATCCCTCGCAGGTGCATTGCTCCAGGATTGGATTCGTACTGTTTGGCGGCCTGTGCGAATTTCTCGGCAATCTCTGTTTCGGCGGTTCCCAAAATGATTCTCGCCTGCCGTTCCCGCTCGGCCTGCGCCTGTTTGGACATAGCATCTTCCAGGTCTTTCGGTATAATGATGTCACGAATTTCCACTGACTGGACTGTTATACCCCACGGGTTCGTCTTTTCATCGAGAATCTCCTGGAGTCTTTTGCCGAGCTTTTCACGGTGTGTCAGCAAATCAGCCAGCTCGTGTGTCCCGATGATATCGCGCAGCGCAGTTTGCGCCGAAAGAACTATAGCAAGATAGAAGTTTTCGACCTCAAGGATGGCTTTTTTTGCATCCCATACCATCCAGAAACAAATGGCATCTACATTGACAGGAACCGTGTCTTTGGTGAGAGTGGATTCAGAGCTAAAATCGGTTGAACGTATCCGCATATCGACCGACTGAACGATAGTGTCGATAACAGGAACGATGAAAAACATACCCGGTCCTTTTAGGCAGCGGAATTTGCCAAGTCGCAGCACTACCGCCCTTTCCCACTGATTGGCAATCTTAATGCCGAAAAAACAAATTGCCGCAACCAGGGCTGTGCTGATAATGATGTAAATATTCCGTGGCTCCCAGGTACCTTCGGTAAGCCTGTTGATACCGGCGCCGGCCATAACAACAATAGCAGTAACTAAAGCGGCGACCCAGTTAAGAGATGCCGCCTCGGCTTCCAGTTGGGTAGTTGCCTTGTATTCGCGGGTAAGACCCGGAAGAGACATTTTTATTTTTCTTTTTTCAGCCATTTTCAAGTCTCCTGTGTAAATGATTTACTATATCGTTAAGCGTAAGGTTATACTGCTGACCTCGGGCTACAAGCTCATCACATATCTGGCCGAGCATTCGGTCTTTTTCCACATCTCCTATTTCTATTTCCTTTCCGGCCACAAATGTACCGGTGCCCTGCTGCGTATCAAGGACTCCCAAAATTTCCAGTTCCGAATAGGCTTTGCGCACGGTATTGGGATTAATCTCCAATCGTACGGCCAAGTCTCTGACTGTAGGCAACTGCTCGCCCGGTAAAAGTCGCTTCGAGGCAATCCCATATCGAATCTGGTCAACGATTTGCCGATAAAACGGGACGCCACTTTTTAAATCCAGTTTAAATTCAATCATTTCCTATACCCAAATATCATATTATGCTATTGATTTATTACTATATTGTTATAGTACTATAGCACAATAACACATAAAGTCAATAAAAATTTGAAAAATTTTTTAAATTAAGAATCGATAGAAAAAAATGGCTTTATAAGCTCAAAAAACCACTTATTCCAGAGAAATTT
>CAYVXS010000619.1:0-2240 GCA_964454885.1 uncultured Pirellulales bacterium | reverse complement strand
TCAATCGTGCTCGACTTTACTCCGATAATGGCCGAGATTTTCATCCTGAAATATTTATGACTTTTGAAAATAGGCAAATCACGAAGGAACTGGTGTTATTTATTGAGCATCCTGAAGTTAATCGTTCGATCGAACTGGACAGCAAAAAAATACTTCATTTAATTGCCCAAGGACATGTTGTAAATCCAGCGACTAATGATGAATACGACCATAAGTACCATTTCTCTTTTGATACACAAAAAGCATTGTTACCTGTCTTTTATTGTAGTGCAATGCGACATGAACCGAACGACTGGGGCAGAACAGAAGCCAAATTAGAATGGAAAAAGTATAATTCAGTTTGGTATGTCTCTCGGGTTGAATATGGTATGAAACCTAAAGATACCGTTCACAGAATTGTCACTATTAAGGATTTTGAACCTAATGTAGAAATCCCGGATGAGGTATTTACATTAGATGGAATGAGTATTCCCGAAGGATACCTTGTGGTAGACTTCGTTTCCGGACTGCAATATCGCTATGTAAAACCGGAGAATAAATCCAAAACACCCTAAAGCCCACATGACTTAGAATTTATCACTGAATAGGTATAAATGCTGTCTTTATAAAAATCCAAAACGACTTTGATCAGCTAAATGATTTCTTTCTGTTGGATTTTGTAATCGATAAGTTCCTCGCGTTTCTTTTTCGCTGCGGCAAGGAGTTTTTCGATCTGCTCTCCGTCTTTATTATCGACGGCTTTTTTGAGCTTTTGTAATTCGGCGATAACTTTATCGATCCCCCTGGAAATATTGCCGGTATTCGTCAGCAGGACATCGGCCCAGATATTCGCCGGGCTTGATGCGATTCGCGAAATATCCAGAAAACCTTTACCGGCGAATTTCATTTCCCTGCCATTCGTTGCATTTGTTAACGCCGCCGCTGTTACGTGCGGCACATGACTGACATTGGCAAAGATCCTGTCGTGCTCGATCGGTTTCATTATTTTCACCAAACAGCCGAGCCTCGACCAGAATTCCTCGAGAGCTCGAACCGCCTGCCGATTTGTCTTTTGGGTCGTCGTTAGAATACACATCGCCCGGTCGCACAAATCGTCCCGAGCAAAATCGACTCCTCTTTGTTCGGAGCCGGTAATCGGATGCGAGCCGACATAGTGAACACGGTGGGGGAGCTTTTTTGCCGCCCATTGATGCGGCAGAACTTTTGTCGAGCCGACATCGGTTACGATACAGCCGTCCGACAAAGATTTACTGATCTTACCGAAGATACCCTCGAACGTATTGATAGGTGTAGCCAATACTACAAGGTCCGCGCCGCAGACACTTTGTTCTAAGGAATCGACTACTTCGCCGGCTACTCCCAGCTCTCTTGCCCTGGCGCGGGTGGAGGCTCGATGTGAATATCCGACCACCTTTACGCCGGAAAAACAACGTAAAACACCGGAAGCAATCGAGCCGCCCAAAAGCCCCAGCCCTATAACCGTTATTTGCTTTAAGTCTTTCAAATTCAAGACCTTATAAAAATTCACAAAAAAGCTTTTTCGGGCAAAAAGTAATGCACAGCCCCCCAAATGTCAATTTTTTTCTTTCATTGATATTACTAAAATGTTAAAATCCCGCCTTTAAGAACATTTAAGAATGCCTATGCGTCAAATACGATATACGCTCGTAGTGCGCTAAGAGCCGAACGAGTTAATAAATAATATGCCGAATAATAATAACACCCTGAGCAACGGCGACCACCTCGACTTTGAGGAAAAGGTGGCCGACCTTGACAGCCAGATGAATGAGCTGCGGAAGCTAAGCTCGACCAAGGGCATCGACTATTCCGCCGAGATTCGCCAGCTCCAGAAGCAGCAGGTTGTCGAGCTCAAACGCATTTATTCGGATCTGACCGCCTGGCAAACCGTTCAGGTCGCACGCCATCCGAAGAGACCTCTCCTTTCCGATTATCTCGACCTGATGGTCAAAGACTTTCGGGAGCTGCACGGCGATAGATGTTTCGGTGACGACCGTGCAATCATAACGGGCCTCGGCCACATCGGCAGGGAGAGAGTTTTAATCGTCGGCCAGAACAAAGGCAGAAACACCAAGCAGAAAATCGCCTGTAATTTCGGATGCCCCAATCCCGAGGGCTATCGCAAGGCGCTTGCCAAGATGAAATTTGCCGAGAAGTTCGGGGTTCCGATTGTCACGCTCATCGATACGCCGGGCGCTTATCCCGGCATCGGTGCCGAAGAG
>CAYVXS010000618.1:0-2244 GCA_964454885.1 uncultured Pirellulales bacterium | reverse complement strand
ATCGCAAACTTCCATTGATATAAGGAGAAATTGTGCGATTTCATTACGTCTTACGGCTCTATTTTCTTTGTTTTAGTATGAATTCTTTCAAGACGTGACTCTATTTCCTTACGTATATCATCAGTAATGTAAGGCGAGTTTGCTGTTTTCTCAAGAACACGAGCTTGTGTTTCAACATCCAAACTACAAGTTAATGTCATAAGTGACTTAATTACAAGAAGATTTTCTTCAGATTCGGCCACCTCAAGTAGAATCTTTTCTGGATATATGGATTCTTTAGCAAGAACTTCTTTATTAGTTTTAGAAATTTCTATCAAGACATCTATTGCATTAGATCTATGATATATTTCTGGGCCATGAATTGCCATTCTCGCTGCCAACTCATAACCAGAACGGTCGCCAAGCTCTGCAAGGACTTTTGCAGCGTAAAGAGCATAGCCATGATTACGATTTGTTTCGCGCTCATGCATTTTAATTTCATGAACATTTGTTATATTCGGATCAAGAGGTAATTTCACTCCATTATTTGGTGTATATTCTTTGAGATCTCGACGCATTCTTCCAAGACCGCTTTTGTCACCAAGAGTCCCAAGTAAATGAGAGGCACGCCAGCGAACTTCCATTTTTGAGTCATCTAATGCTTCCTTTAATGTCGGTATAGCTTTTTCTCCGATTCGCAGTGTAAGCAGTTCCAACGCCATATATCGAACAGGATAGCGTTGACTCTTTGTTGCTTTTATTAACTGTTCGGGTGTATCTGCATCATAACCACGAGAATGAAGAAATTCTATTATCAATGATTGTGCTCTCTCGTTATTTGAATAAACTGGCAAAAGAGCAAAATTACACAGTATCAGAACTACGAGAAAAGACCATATTGTTCTACAAAAGGCTTTCATAATCGGTCTCCTTATATAAGGTTTCCATATTTTCTACGCCTTATTTTGCGCATAATCTCTAAAACAATTGCGACTATTGTTCTTGTGTGTGCGGAGTTGTTAATTTAAAAATGTAATATTGCGAATGACTAAAAGCAAGAAAAAAGTTTTGGGGGGTAATTTAGCCTTTTACGATTTCAATATCATCCATGGAGCCGAGGAGGTTGTTGGCGAGGATGAGATATTCCAATTTTTTGGGATTGTGGCCGAGCAGCTCGCTGCCGATAGTGTCAACGGCGACGGGATCGAAGCCGGCCAAAATCAGACCGAGCTTTTTGTGCGTGCCGGACAGGTGCATTCCCTTTAAAGCAACCGAGGCATCGACAATCGAAAGGTCCGGCTTTTTATACAGGCAGATATCCACGACGGATTTATCCGTCGAGGGACTGTGCAACTTCGATTTGTTCCAGCCGCCGGCGTAAAATTTCCCCGGTGCAATGCCGAACATATTTTTCATGGCGATTGTTGTCTCGGTAAAGCTGTGGTCCTTGAGCACAGGCAGAGAAATGATAAAGGCGTTCTGCACGATTTTCGGCATGTGAAAAGTTTTTAGCTGGAAGGCGTTTTTGTTTTCGAGGGTGACAGTTTCGGCCTCGTTGAAATCGAGCAATTCTATGTCGTACTTTTGGGCAAACTCCGAAAACCCGAGAGTTTTGTAAACATCGTCAGTTTGCCCTGAGCCGCAGCCGTCACCGATTGCGATTTTTGCCTTAGTATGTGCCTTGCAGTATTTGTAAACCGCCTCAACTGCATGGACGCTTGTTGTTACCGGCGGGGGCGAGGAATTTGTCAGGTTGGGCTTTATAATAATCAGTCCATCCTGTGGCAGATTTTCACCGGCGCCGATTAAATCCAGAGCCTTGGCGATGCTGGTCTGATAATCGACAAATTTTACTGTCGCAACCTTACTCATTGTGGCCTATACGCGTAATAAACGGCAAATGTTTTATTCGAAGTATTTTATATATTGTTTATGTATTTGAAAAAATCTTTCTTGTCAAAAAAAATGAGCAGTTTATAATACGCGATTTTGAACAAAATAGTTGGGACAGAAGTATTGACTGTTTAGGGATTTTATGTAAATTGATACAAATCCCGTGCAAAACGGAAGAGGTGGAGGGGTAAAAAAACTGGCATTCTTTTAATTAATGGAGATCGAGATGATAGAAGTCAAAGAGCTTCGGCGCAGTTTTGGCCCGGTAGTGGCTGTTGACGGAATATCTTTCAATGTGTCAAAGGGGGAGGTTCTGGGTCTTCTCGGTCCGAACGGGGCCGGCAAGACGACCGCGATGCGGATATTGGCCTG
>CAYVXS010000617.1:0-2249 GCA_964454885.1 uncultured Pirellulales bacterium | reverse complement strand
TCCATTCGGCCCGAGCTCATGGCCGAGGGCAGGCCGAATGGAGTGAATAAAATGCCTGATGAAAACCGTCACGGTAATCACAATTCAACCTTGCTGGCACTCAAAGAAATCGATTTCGAATTAGCATATCTGGCCCTGTTGACTTACGAAGGTCTCAAACCGCTAAGCCGATGGGAAAAATCCTTAGACGAAAACGGCATTGAATTACTACGCCGGATGGATATGGTGACAAAGCAAATCCGGCGAAAAGTTAAAACCGGCGATGAAGTTATAGAGACGATTTTCACCCGCTACCCGGCTTATGCCGTCTTATACGAACAGCGATTTGCAAATACAGCCGTAGACAAATCTACTGAAACCCGGCGTATCGAGGGATTTTTTTTCGGTTATCCCCCATGCTGCGTGGAACAGTATGTAATAAAACCGTACGCCCCGAACAATTTAACGGAGCGCCGGCAAAAGATCCTTTTTCACTGGGCCTGTAACAATTGTGCCGTCACGCAGTTGCTGTTACCTGCTTACGAAAAAGTTTATAATCATCTTAAAAGTCTTAAATAACAATTCTCTTTCTAACCGGTTCAGACGCTTAATCTTTGAAGAACAAAACAAACGCCACAGCACATATAATCGTCAGAACGCAGGGGAACAGGAAAATAGGACGCCATCTGAATTTCCCATCCCGTTTGAAAAAGTCCATAACTACACCGGTTATCTGCGTCCCGATGAAATTACCAAATCCCAAAGTAACGACAAGAATCAATGCCTGTGCCGAACTTCTAATATCGGGCGGAGCTATCTTGTCCACATATAATTGCCCCGCGAAAAAGAAAAATGTGTAACAAAAACCATGAATTGTCAGTGATGATATTACCAGCCACACCGGCCGCATCATAGCAAAGATCATATACCGCACCGGCCAGGCAATGACTCCTATAGCTAATGTCCATCGAAGACCCAGATGAGACATGGAAAGTTTAAGCAACCAGAACATAGCTATTATCTCGGCACACTGCGCCAGCGTCATAACTGCGGAGACATTTCTGTGCTTAATCCCGATATCTTCCAGGAACGGGGCCATCGGAATATAATAGAACTGCAGTTCGGTTGTCACTATAAATGAAATAATCAAAAATATCAGAAAGTTTGTGTTGTTTAACATCTTAAACGCATCGACAATCGCCAATGTATGTCCCGGCGTTTCGGACGGTGGTGTATGCGGCAATACAAAGCAGAAAATACCCATGATAAAAGAAAATACACCGGCAAGTGTCAGGGCGTCACTGCCTCGAATTTTCAGCTTTTCAATTCTACGCCAGAGCGAAAGCATTAATCCGGCGACTATCCAGCCGATTGTCCCCCATACCCGGATTCCTCCGGCCTGGGCATCAGGATCAGTCAAATGCCTGAACGTCATAGAATTGACTAATGCCACCGTCGGGGCGTAAAGAAGTGCATAAAGTCCCATCAATCCCAATAAACCACGGAATTTTGTCTTTCCCGCCGCCATCAGCAGGACTATACCACCGGCAAGATGAACCACTGCTAAGTAATATTCCGTGGCGATCCACCTGTCTGTTATCTGGCCGCCAACGAATGACGCAACAATAATCCCAAGCCAAAGTGTCGCGTAAATCCAACCGATCTGCCTGCCGCTCAACTTCAGTGTCCCTATCAGATGCGACGCCAGGACAGGCGTCCAGGCTCCCCATATCGCATACTCCAGGAACATCATGACACTTAACTTGAGATACACTTCCCAACTCATATCGCTATATCGTTCTCCCTGAATGAAACGGATTCTGCCGGCTCAGGTTTTGCAGTTTCTCGGCCGGAGCATCGATCAATACTTAAGGATCTCAAAAACGTTATACAAAGGATAATTTCCCCGGGGCAAAAATCCAAGTGAATATCGTGATGATTTTAAATTGCAGCTCTATTCGTTCCGGCCGGGTGAGCCGCCTATGTTCGTGCCGGCACGCCAGGAATCCTTATCGCCCCAATCGACAGGGTCGGTATTGAACGGATCGATTATGACAAGAGAAAATCCCTGGCCGTCGGTGCCGTCATACCAGCCGTCTTTATAGCTGAAATCCAGAATGGTCTGTCCTATGGCATCTTCCAGTTGGATTCTTTCTCCGCCGTTGGCTAATCTGCCGTCATATTGTCCGGCGATATTTATCTGCGTGCCATACCCGGCCTCGAAGGCAGCTTTATCCTGAACGACTACGACATATTCACCGGGGTCAAGC
>CAYVXS010000616.1:0-2252 GCA_964454885.1 uncultured Pirellulales bacterium | reverse complement strand
TTTGGCGGGGGCGTTCGGACTTAATCCCCTGATGGTCTTGTCGTTGCCTTTTTTGGGATATTGTTTGATATCTCCGCGTGTGGCCGCAGTGGCAAAGAGAACAAAGGCGGGTTTTATCCCGGCATTTTGGATTTGGGCGATATTGATAGTAATAATTTTATTTTGGATACTTAGAAATTTGCCGTTTTACCCTTTCACACTGCTGGCGCCGTGAAAGACGTTAAGAGAATAAATTTTTATCATTCAATGATTCTTACCTCACCCATATTCCCGTCAACTCGAATTTTCTGTCCGGTCTTTATGATTTTGGTCGCGTATCCAACATTTACTACGGCGGGAATACCGTATTCCCGCGCGACGATACTGCCGTGTGAGAGAAGACTGCCCTGGTCCATCACTATAGCGACGGCGGAGACGAAATATGGCGTCCAGCCGGGATCGGTAAAAGGCGCCACGAGTATTTCTCCCGGCAGAATCTGCTGTTGTTCGTCCGCCCTTAGTATCACACGTGCCTGCCCAGTCGCAACGCCGGCACTTACCGCAAGTCCTTTGAGCACTTCGGCGTCGGTGTCGAATTGCTCAGGAGCGGACTTATCTGGATCGAACTGACCGACAATCGTACCGGGGGGTGTCACTGTCTGCCAGTGGTCGTATTCGGCTCGGCGGGCGGTGATAGTTTCTTTCACATTGAAGCCGGCTTTGCCCTGAGTCACCGGTTCGATCTCCTCAAGCTTTAGAAAAAAGACATCTTCAGGATTTCGAATGATTGATTCGTTGTGAAGTTTTCGACCGAGTTCGAGTAATATGATTCGCAGGTTGTAGATCAGCCTGACAACCTCGCACTTAATATTCTCGCGAAAGATGGAACCCCATTGTGCGCGGGCCAGCAGAAAGTTGAAGAACATCCGCTTAAAGGGATTTCTCAGCCGTTTGCGACATTTTCGGGCGAGTTGTTCCCTCTGTTGTTCTGATTTGGCGTGATTTTCAAGCGGATCGGTCTTGCCGATAGAGCTGACGTAGCTGCGAAGCAGGGACAGGATATAATCCGGCGTCTCGGCCCAGCGGGGATTAAACAATTCGATTTCAGCCCGGCAGTGGAAACCGTGCCTGTCCATGAATTCCTTCCATTGCGTAAGGAATTCTCTGCCGGAATTTATTTCTTTAAGTTTACTGCCGATGGTCTGCCAATCGTCGTTTGACAGGATAATGTCCCTTAGCTGTGGATTTGCGTCGGCTAAAAGGGCCAGGCGCCAGAGGTCGAGGCCCGAATTTGCGTCCTCCATAACACCAAGTCCGGCCAGCAGTCTCTTCGCGCATTGCTGTTCGTCCGGCAGCCACTTGGAGCAGATAGTCTCGAGCGCCGGATAGGCCGCCATAACACCGAACAGATAGAGAACTTTGCCGCATATATTGCGGAAATCCAGTAGAAAACTTTTGCAGTTAGTGACAATCTCCCGAATGGGGAGGCCGGTGATATCGAAGCTCTGCCATTTTTCGTTTATCTTCTTTGTCTGGTCGATTATCGATTGACCTTTTTTTATGGTGTACACGAGCCAGCCGATTATGAGCAGGGGGAGTTTGAGGAAAAATCTGAACTTTTTGAAATTCATCTCGGGAAGATCATCATCCGTCATGGTCTTCTCTATTTCCACAATCTCGTTTAACCCGGGTTCGCTGCCGATATCTCTTGAGAAGTCATAGTCCTCACCAATAGGTAAAGCTTTTATTAAGGCGATCCAGATATTGGCATTGAAGTAAAATCGCCCGGCTAATACGCTGTGAAATGGATGATTACCGCGGTCCATGCAGAGCGCTCTTAACAACGGATCGAACATGGTTGCTCCGATGTTTTCAACCAGCGACAGGGTCGCGGGCGTCACCACGTCGGGCAGGACCTCCTGCGCTGCAATATTGGACCAGACCTGACGTTCTTCCCAGCTTTTTTCTTTTGGCGTCGGCAGTTTTGTAATCGGACGCGATTGCAGCAGCCGGATACGGTTGCTTTTGATGGCCCATTCGATGTCCTGGGGACAACCGAACTGGGTTTCGACCTTTTGCGCGAATATGGCTAACTTTTTTATCTGCTTTTTATTCAGTGACCGGGTTTTAGATATTTCTTCGGAGATTGCTTGTTCAGTAACCGTTCCGTTGTCGTCCAAAACATGTTCGATTTTCTTTTCGGATATCGACCATGTCTGCAGCTTCTGTTTTTTCCTGTCATATACGAACCTGTCCGGTGTCACTTTGCCTGA
>CAYVXS010000615.1:0-2256 GCA_964454885.1 uncultured Pirellulales bacterium | reverse complement strand
CCCCCCCGCTTCTTGGGTTTTAAAAGGTATAAAGGTAAAAACCTTCCGGAGATTAATAAATAATTGCCGTTACCTCTTCTATTTTCTTAACAACATTGGTAACATCGTCGGAATACGAGACATATCCGTCAAAGCCTTTTTGCAGCAGAGCCGAGGCTTCGGAGTCGCTCAATTTATTTGCAATCGCCACAACTTTGACCGTTTCCGATTCTTCATTCGCATGAATACCACTGCATACGTCCGTAGCGTCGATGCCTTCCGCCAGAAGGCTTACCAGCAGAACATGCGGTGCGAATTTCTGGACAACCGCTCCCGTCTCGAAATTGCTGTGAACGGTCTGCACCTCGTAGTCGGCCTTGTTTTGTAGAGTTTCGGCCAGGGCTCTTGCGGCTTCCTTATTGCTGTCCGCTACCAGGACCCGGATTTTACCGACCGCAAGTCCCGCAGTCGGCATATTATGCACCTTCATAAATCGAAGAAGCTCGCTCATAGGTATTCGCCTGTCCTTGCTGCCGGGAATGCGATAGCCCTTTAACTGGCCGTTGTCAAACCATTTCGAAACTGTTCGAGGTGCTACGTGACATATCTTGGCCACATCACCTGTTGTTAGTACATTTTTACCTTTTGCCATATTTTTATCCCATCACCACCGATCTAATTCTCACTGTTGTTATAATCCTCTTATTCTTCGGATTTATTTCGATGTGTGTTTAGTGCATAAATACAATTATTCTATAAGCGATAAATAAATAGCGATTTGGGTAAAGATACGTCCTATAAATATTTTTCTGACGTCCCAAAACAGCTAAGAGTGCAAACGAAAGCCGCCCTGCTTACAGCGATTCGTCGTATAACGAAAATGTTTTTGATTTACCCGCCACAAGCGATACAATTTTGACGATTCTGCTTGTGTTGTTTTACCAGGAGATTTTTTATGCAGATATATTTATCCCGGCCGGACATTACAGAACAGGAAATCAAAGCAGTCTGCGAAGTGCTTCGCGGCCCCAATCTCTCGCTTGGACCGAAATTAGGCCAATTCGAGCAGGCATTCGCCCAATATATCGGCACAAGAAGGGCCATCGCCGTAAACAGCGGCACAAGCGGGCTGTTCCTGTGCGTCTCGGCTCTCGGGATTCAACCCGGCGACGAAGTGATTACTACGCCGTTTACCTTCATCGCTTCGGCAACTTCCATTATGATGGCGGGTGCAAAGCCGGTCTTTGTCGATATCGACCCGGTAAGTCTGAATATCGACCCGGCGAAAATAGAATCCGCAATAACAGAAAAAACAAAAGCGATTCTGCCGGTGGAAATTTTCGGCAATCCAGCCGGCTTCGATAAAATCTGCCTTATAGCGCAAAAACACAACCTGCCGATAATCGAAGATAGTTGCGAAGCCCTCGGTTCGACACTGAACGGCAAAAAGGTCGGGACATTCGGTAAAATGAGCGTATTCGGCTTTTATCCCAATAAGCAGATAACCACCGGCGAAGGTGGCATGATTCTTACCGACGACGATTCCCTGGCGGATACGTGCATATCGCTTCGAAACCAGGGAAGAGCCAAAGAAGGCGGGTGGTTCGGCCATGAAAGGTTGGGATATAACTTCAGGCTCAGCGATATCAATTGCGTTTTGGGAATCGTACAGCTTTCGAGAATCGAACAAATCAAGGCCAAACGAAAACAGGTCGCACAGTGGTATCAGGAAATGTTGGCGGATGATGAGCGTATAATAGTACCCGCCGAACCGGCGGATTGCGATATGAGCTGGTTTGTTTTCGTGGTCCGGCTCGCGGATAATTTCTCCCGCCAGCAGCGAGACGGGATATTGGAGCGAATGCAAGAACGCGGAATCCAGGTAAGCAATTATTTCCCTCCGGTGTATCTACAGCCGTTTATGGCCCGGCAATACGGATATAAAGAGGGGGATTTCCCCATAACCGAAAGAATCTGCAAAAGCACTATCGCCCTGCCGTTTTACAATAATCTGACCCGTGACCAGGTGGCCGTCGTCTGCAGGACGTTAAAAGACGTAATCGGCGGATAAAAAGGCATTTACTGCATTTTTCATTTTGAATCCCGCATTTTATTTGCTACAATATTTTTAGAGAAGAACAATAGGCCGGAATGGGGAACCGGCCTAAATATACTTTTATCCTTTTAGGAGGGGATAGTGAAAGGCTATAGATCAAAGTTCATTTTCATGTTTATCGTTTATTTTGCCGGTTTTGCATCAGCAATATATTTGCTGGC
>CAYVXS010000614.1:1195-2261 GCA_964454885.1 uncultured Pirellulales bacterium | reverse complement strand
TGTAATGCAGGAATTTTTTTGAACGTAGAAAAAGGATTGCACCCATTACACAAAAATAAACAATGAAAATCGGCAATTCTTCCAGGCCTTCAGAAACGACTATTACAATTGGAATTATGATTATTGCCGATATCGCCCAGCCGAGCTTAAAGTCAAATCGAGGAGGTTTTAGTGGCAGCCATCTTCGGTCAATTTGTACCGCAAGCCAGCCGGCCAGAATACCTATGGCCGCACCGGCGAATACGTCCGAGGGATAGTGCGCCATCCCAGTAACTCTTAGCAATGCAACGACCGTAGATATCGCCAAAAATAAGCATACCCATGGCCATGTGGCCAGGCATGCTATTACTCCGAATATTGCAAAGACGGTAGCTGTGTCACCAGATGGAAAAGAAGTGTGATTATCTAATTCAACCATTTTTTCCGGATTTTGTTCTGCTTTTATTATCTCGTAAGGTCTCGGTCTTCCCACACCGACTTTCAGCGGTACTACTGTTACAAGGACAATGAGTAATCCGAGAAGAGTAATCAGGACAGGACGTTGATTCCTTTTGAAAACGAACCAGATTAATATCAACCAAATCTGGAGCCATGCTTTTCCTGCATAGGTAATAGGTTTGAGCCAGAAAAGATCATCCCAATCAAGCGGATTTTGCCGCAATGAAGAAAAGGCTCTTTCATCGAAATTATAGCGGGCCCATAAAGCAATCAGTCCCAAAGCGGCTACAATCAGTAAAAGAAGAGTGTCTTTGAGACAAAAATCAGGTTTTGATTTTAATATGTTGGATTTCACTGTTTCTGTGTTCTTCGGCTAAGTGCAAGTAGTTCAAGGATTTCGCCATTCGAGTAGTTGAAACCTTCCCTGGAAGCTATTTGATCCAAAGGCAGGGTGCCATGCTGCTGTTCTATTTCAATCAGGTATTCTTTTGGTATAATTAATACTCCCGGTTTAGACTGCTTTGCCCAGGCGATAACCTCATTCGAGGAACCAAGATGTTCAGTCGGCTTTAGAAGATAGAAGTTTAATGAAGGCTCAGAAAATTTATAAGTCGCCACAGGCACATCT
>CAYVXS010000614.1:0-1185 GCA_964454885.1 uncultured Pirellulales bacterium | reverse complement strand
GTTCACTTCCCTGGCAATATGAGGTGAAACTTTGACATATTCAATCGCTGGAAATACACCCAGGAGAAGCGGAACTTGAAAAACAATCATACCACCGAATAAAACCGCAGCGCTCAAGCCGAATTTCCCTGAGCGATGATAATAAACCGCGGTAATGGTCATACCCAACAAGACCAGACCCGAGACCATACCGGGCCATAGAAGGCCTGGAATAGGGATGAAAAACGGTGCTATCATCAGGAAAAGTGACATAATTAATGCCTGCGGGCCAAAAAACCAGACTCCACGGCGCAGCCAGGTTATATCCCGCGGAATTAACCGGTTCTTCTTTGCCGCTGAAATCGTCCCTGCCACAGCCAGTGACAAAGCAGGCCATATAAAAATAATGTAGTGGGGGAGTTTGGTCGCGGCAAGAGTCATTAAAACAACACACGGGACAATCCAACTGAGCAGATAAATCCGGCCGTATTTGCCGCCAACTCTACCGCCGATTACTGCTGAAAAAGCTCCGGGCAGATGCAGTGTCCAGGGGAAAAAACCTATAACAATAACGACCAGATAGTACGGCAGGAAAAGCAGGAAATTGCCTCCGTGACTTTCCATAGGTCTAACAGCGCGATTGATTATATCCTCACCGACAAAGACACGAAAAAACTCTCCATTTGTAATAATATTTACAGGTATCGCCCATGCAATAAAAACAACCGCACCTATTGCCAGGCTAAGTGCCATACGCCAGATGTATTGCCCCGTATTATTTCTGTTTTTTCTGTCAAAGAACAAAATCGCCGCAATTGCCGGCATTGGCATCAATCCTATAGGCCCTTTTGTAAGTAATCCGAGGCCTAAGGCACCGCCCATTAGAATGATATGAAAGAAACTCATTCCGGATTTGGCCGAGATAATAAATATGACCATTACGGCTACAATAAACGGCAACAGCAACGCATCGGTGATTGCGGCAGTACCAACAACCAATATAAGCAGATTCGAAGCCAGGATTGGCATTGTCCAAAGCCCGGTTTCGGTCCCGACGAGTTTTTTTCCTATGATAAATGTCAACAGACAAGTTATCCCGACTCCGACCGCACTGAAAAAACGACAGGCAAATTCCGTTGGCCCGAAGATCCGAACAGGTATAGACATCGTCCAATAAAGAAACGGAGGCTTTTCAAACCACATTTG
>CAYVXS010000613.1:776-2278 GCA_964454885.1 uncultured Pirellulales bacterium | reverse complement strand
TGAAAAATTTGAAAAACATCCATTGCGGCAGAAGTTTCCTCCGTTCGCCGGATTTCGCGAAATCGAAAGCAATTCATATTACGGAACCGGTTACCAGGATGTTCAACACCGCAGACCCAGCATTAAGAATGCCCAAAAATTCCTTAAATGGTCGCCAAAAACAGATATGGAACAATCCGTCGAGCAAACCCTCGATTTTTTCCTGCATGAAGCCATCAACGGAGGAATAACAGAAGATACCTTTGATTCAGATATTGAAATCCCTGAAAAGGAGAAAGTTGAGGCAAAACCGGCAGTTCGAGAGACAGTCCCGATAATTTCTGTAGTCTCTTCGACAAAGAAAAGTCCAAAACAGTCGAATGTCACATGAGAATCGGTCTGTGAGCTGATGTTGATACCTTAAGGGGAACATGGTTGAGTGTGCCAAAGGTATGCAGACTTATGGAGAAATACTGCAGAAATGATTCGATTTTAACTTTCCTTGCTTTGCTGGTCTTTACCTGTCTGCTTTTTTTGGGAGGGCTTGGAAGACGACACCTATGGGACGCAGATGAGCCGCGCGTGGCAGGAATAGCCGCTGAAATGGCAAGCTCTGGAGATCTCGTTGTTCCGAGGTTGAATGGGAGGCCGTTTCTTGAGAAACCCCCGCTTTACTTCTGGGCGGCATCGGCAGCCTTCAGGCTTTTCGGTGAGAATACGTATGTAGCCAGGTTAATATCGGCTCTTTCAGCAATTTGTTGCGTTATTATTGTATTTTTCCTCGCCCGAAGTATGAATTTTTCTACGAAGGGCGCATTCATGTCGGGATTTGTGCTGGCAACTTCAGCAGGGTATTGGGGTCTCGGCCGAACGTGTCTGATTGACATGACATTGTGTCTTTTTATTACTTCTGCCATGGCCTCTTTTTATCAGGTTGTTCGTTCGGCACGGGGCAGGATTTTTTGGTATATCGGTTTTATTTTTTCTCTGGGATGTGCAGTTCTGACTAAAGGCCTGGTAGGGCTTGCAGTTCCGGTTTCGGCACTGGTTATCTGGCTTATTTTGGAGAGGGATTTTTCATGGCGGCGATGGTTTATGTTGCTGGCAGGTATTATTCTCTGCTGCGTTCCGTACTCAGTATGGATATGGCTGCTTTATAATAATCTCGGTGGACAAGCAGTTTATGAAACCGTTTGGGTCAACAACTTCGGACGGTTCACTGGTATATATCCGCAGCATATCGCGCCGTTCTATTATTATTTGACGAAATTCCCGATTCAGTTCATTCCCTGGACTTTCTTTTTACCCCTTGCCGTGTTACTCATTATTAGTGAAGTGTGTAACCGGGATAAAACCAATCCATCTCTTTTTATTCTTACATGGCTTGTTGTGCCTTTTATTTTGTTATCAATTTCAGCAGCAAAGCGACGTCTCTATCTGCTCCCGATATATCCGGCAGCAGCCCTTGCCGTGGGATATGCTTTGGACATGGTTCTAAGTGACAAAAAAAAGATGACGGTCTG
>CAYVXS010000613.1:0-766 GCA_964454885.1 uncultured Pirellulales bacterium | reverse complement strand
TGCATATTCAAATAAGACACCATTACAATCTGCCGAGGTTCCAACTTTGATATTAGCCGGTATTGCTATGTGTGTGCCACTTGCCTTTCTCGGTATGTGTATCTATCTCCGTCAGCCTTTTGCAATCCTGGCATTGGTTTCTATCCCTGGAATTGTTTTAGGTCTGTGGGCATATCATCTGAATACAAAAAAAGACTTCAATAGTTTCTTCCAAATACTTGTACCTGCATTTTTGGTAATATTCCTGAGTTTCGATATGACAATTGTACCTGTTTTCAATCAAAAAGAGTCCTTTGAACCACTTTTTGAATATGCCGACAAGCTCAAGTCTGAAGGCGCCCAATTGTGTCTTTTATTGCCTACAGAGAGTCTCGAAGGTGCAGCATTCTTTTATCTCGGAGGATGTATTCCGAGATTTGATAATCTTGGACTTGTTCAAGAGTTAATGAATTCAGGCGAAAAAATAGTAGTAATTACAAGACAGGAAAATATAGAAAAAAATCCTGACATAAGCATAATTAACAGTTTCAATATTGGCAGTAATAATGTGGTCGTTTTTACAGCTAAAACCTTAGCAAAGGATCAGTAATGAGAATTCATTTGAAAGGTCGAACTGAAAAATGGATTAAGACAGCTATTATTGCAGCTATTAATCTTCTGTTGTGGGTGATTCCGAGCAACGTGGCATATCTGATCGCTCAAAACAGAGATGTTCTGCTTGGACGATATAGCGTGGCACACCTGACATGGATATTTCTGCTGATTC
>CAYVXS010000612.1:0-2280 GCA_964454885.1 uncultured Pirellulales bacterium | reverse complement strand
AAAAGGCACCGATCGGTTTTTTGAGCCGGTATAAAAACAGGATCGATAATAATACTACTCTCGTTTCCGACAATTATTTAACTCCGGCTGTTTGCTGGTGTTATAAGCGTGATGATGTGTTCCTTCTCGACAAAGCCGGAGAATTCTCCTATGGGCTACAATACGACGAGTCATCGAGACATCGTCTGCTTGATTTCAGTCAGCTGCAAGAACTGATCACGAAGGATACAGGTGTAGAACACATTATCCTGATTACCAGTTCCAAACGATACATAGAATACAAAAAAAAGCTCCCTAAGCCATATTTCGAAGATACCGATTGTGGCTTTGTATTTGCTGAATTTGCTACCGGAAAAACATAGATTATATCGCCTTTTTGATAGAATAATATATTGTGGTTTCTTATCCGATTTTTGCTTCACTCATTTTCTGCGATTGTTTTGTTGGGCACGGTTATAAAGGCGACTTAACATTTGGGACTTATATGCCCCGGAATCCGGAATATTTACGTGAAATCGTGTAGCACTCTACAATGATTTCCCCTGGGAAGCGATGCAGCAGGGGGCAAACAACTTGGACGGCAAACTTGTTGGTGAAATCTTGTTTAAATCTTGCTCTGATAGCAGACAACAAAGTACTTACTATACAAATACGAAAGCACAAAGCATCAATGTCGAAAAGATAGTGCAGTTCCGCTCAAGTAATGAGGGTGCAAATCACACATATAATCCATTGGTCCAGAGTTCGAATACTTGCGGGCCCATTAATTCTTGTCCTGTCTACTCGTAACAAACCATGGGGATTCTCGTCCTATAAGTGACGGATTTTTCTCTCTACCCGACAATCAAATGTTAAAATCAACAACATGGGGGATTCATATTTTAGATAAATCCCCCCTAATTGTATCTAAATAGTATTAAGGGCAATACTATGGCCTTTTTAAAATTTATACTGCTTTATTCACCATTCATTCAGGCCGATATATCGACTAAGGAATACTGTCTATTGGGGGTACAATAAACCGGGGGCTGCGAAGTCTGATCAATATAAACCGTTTTATTCAAAGTTAATCTCAGAAATTAAAATGACAACAAAGAAGAAACGAATTTTTGGGTACATCCTAACTGCTATTATAGTCGGGTGCCTTAACCCCATAGTCTTTGCAGATAGTGAATTTAAGGGGCAGCAATTCCTTTTTATGACAAAAGAGGGATATAGCCGGGAGAAAGGGGAATTTCAGATTTCTTTTACCAACCAATATAAGGTAAGAAAAAGAATAAAGGAAGGCGATGAAATAAAGCGAAAAAACCAATGGTGGTGGATAACTGAAATAGAATATGGCCTTTCAGATCGACTTGAAACTGAAATTCCGTTCGAACATATTCACAAAAGAACCATTGAAGACGGCTCCACTACTAACCTTAGCGAAACAGGGATCGGAGATGTCGGAACAGGTATTAGTCTCAGGCTGACAGGCGAAGAGCGGCATAAATGGTGGTCACATACCATATCCACAGGATTCGTATTACTCTGGTCGACTGGACGATGGAGAAAAGAGTTAGGAACAGATCAATTCTGCTGGGAAACGAATTTGGCAATAAGTAAAACATTTGATAAATGGGCATATCATTTTACAGGCAGCTTCGGGATTACTGATGATGCAAGAGAAGAAGGTGAAAGCACAAAGAAAGATGTACGAGAATGCGGAATTGGAGGTGCATTGGTTTATAGGCCCACACACAAATGGGATTTTATTTGTGAGTTAGTAAGCGAAATTGAGCGGGAAAAAACCAGAACTAACGAAAATCATGAAACTGAATTCTACATAGTTCCCGGTATCGGACACAAAATGACTAAGTACTTTGAAATTGGTCTTGGTGTTCCCTTCGGTCTTACAAGTTAAAGTTATGACTGGGGCATTATGGCTACGTTACAATATGAATGGTAAAGAATCTAACTACCCACAAGCATTAAATGGAAGAGGATATTAAGTGAAGATAAAACAAAAACTCACTTTAGGCTTTATATGTGTCACTATCCTGGTAGCAATCGTCGGATACCTCTCAATCAGTCTAAGCCAGAAAATACTACAAAAAAAAATAGGGGAAAACTCATCGGTTTTGGCTTCCGAGCTAATCGCTGATATCGACAGACGCATTTTTATGAGAATTGAAACTTTCCAGGAGTATTGTAAAAATCTATTAACACAGCGATTTATTACCAAATCAAATGTAGAATTTAACAAGTTAGATGATGTCCAAGCTTATATCGACACATATG
>CAYVXS010000611.1:0-2303 GCA_964454885.1 uncultured Pirellulales bacterium | reverse complement strand
AGCCCAGAACTTCGGCGTCCCGATAGAACAGGTCTTCCAGTACGATAACGAAAAGTACTGATTATCATAGAAGCCTCCATCCATAGAAAAGTCCGGAAAAAATAATATAAATGATATTGATTGGTCGATAAAAGAAGTATAAAATGTCGTCATTGAGTGTTTTTTACCTTATTTATCATACGGGGAGCAATCTTATGGACAGGCAACAGATTAGCGTAAAACTTGCAATCGACAGTCTGGAGCTGCCATTTAAAATAGACAGCTTCCAAGACCGCTTAATCATGCAAAAAACGGTTTATCTGGCCCAAGCAGCCGGAATTCACCTCGGATATTTCTATCACTGGTATCTTCATGGCCCTTACAGCCCATCTCTGACACGAGATGAATTCTCGATTGCAATGGATATTTCAGCCGATATGGATGAATCAAAAAGGTGGAAGCTAGATGATGTTTCTTTGCAACGTTTGAAGGAAATTCAGCCTGTTTTTATGGGGCAAAATAGGGAAAAACTCGCTAAAAATCTGGAATTATTAGCATCTGTTCATTTTCTTATTGATCGTAAGCAAATCTCAAAAATTGATACTGGAAAAATTACCGCAACTCTGAAACAATTCGATAAAGATTTCAGCGAGGAAGAAGTCAAAGAAGCTCTGGGGAAACTGAAGACTTATGGCCTCCTCGCAACGTGATGTTATCGGGAAAGTGGTTGTTGATTCAATCCACGGGGATATTCACCTAACCCATCAAGAACTTGAAGTAATCGATACTGGTTCATTCCAACGCCTCCGTCGCCTAAAGCAATTAGCAATGAGCCAGATGGCATATCCTAATGCTACACATACCAGATTTGCGCATAGCCTTGGTGTGTTTGCTATAATGGCAAAGATCATCTATATAGCTACCACAAGCGGCCGAATTTCTTTGTCTAAAAAACAACAAAAGGAACTTCGCTTGGCTGCTCTTTTGCATGATATCGGTCACTATCCATATTCTCATCTTATGGAAAAAATTGACAAAGTCAATTTAATAGAAGAAGAAGTTGAAGGCACCGAACTATATGTGCAGCCAATAGATGCAAGAAAAAGCAGGTATCCGGAACATGAGGAGCTTGGAGCACTTATTGTAACCAAACAAAGCGATCTAATTGAGACACTTGGAAGTCAGAGAAAAGCTAAGACGATAGCAAATATCTTCGGGCCTAAAAGACCCATGGAAAATAACAAAAGCTTACAATTGAGCAAGCTAGTTCATAGTAGTCTTGATATGGATAGACTGGATTATCTTTTACGTGATTCTCAGGCTACCGGTGTTCCTTATGGTCGGATTGACATTGATTATCTTCTGAACAATTTGCAGGTCAGTTCCTCCGGAATGTTAGGGATTTCAGAGAAAGCTATACCTGCTGCTGAATAATTTCTTCTTGCGCGTTATTTTATGCACCGAACTGTATATTATCATAAAACAACATTCGGCATGGAGGAAGTGTGTCGCCAGTTACTTCGTCGTCTTCGAGACCCTGGAAAATACGGAATAGCAGAAGATGGTATAGCGATTAGAAAACTTGTAACTTCAGATGCTTTAGGTACATTTACTGATGCATATGTAGATAAGATTATACATGAAGCTCTAAACGACGATGATAAGATAATCCGATTATTGGCCAGAACGATAGAAACGCGCCAACCTCCAAAACTTCTTAAAGAGGTCCCTGTTATAAGTAATGTGGCGCAATCAGATAGTTCTCACTCTGGCAGAATTTTTCGAATAAATTGCAGGCATCGACTAAATAAACTCGCTCTGGATTTTGAAATACCTCTCAAGCAATTTATACTTTGTGAGACTCCGCCGTTACGATTAGAAAAACGTGGCCCTTTCATTTCTGCCGTTGATGCTATGAAGAATAATTGGAAAGATGAAGAAGACCTAATAAAAGTTTTTGTTTCTGGAGAAGTTGAGCCTAAATCACTTGTCGATATACCTTTTAGTCTGATTTCCAAATGCGCAGGTTTCTTTTTCCAATCCTTTCGGCTCTATGTTGTATATGATGGTGAAGATAAGGATGATGTTATTGAACAGTTACGTAAAAAGGTTAACAACTGGGATCAGGGATAAAAACCAAATTTCAAAATCCTCGTTTCATAATTGCTTGCATGATATACGCTACTTCTTGATTATTATAAAAATTCGAGATTCCATCCATCGCATAATTTCAGCACTTCAAATATGTTATCCTTTCTGGTATAATCCCGTTTTTAACAGGTAAAGGAAACAGGATTTTTATGTCGTTACCAGTAATAGCAATA